>JAHJTX010000111.1 GCA_018829545.1 Bacteroidota bacterium
TTGTGAGGACGACAATACGGTAAATCCTAAGAAAGAAGAGCCGACTACATGCGAGTACGAAGAAGGCAACCGCAGTTTTACATGGCAGGTAGATACCGTTGCATGGTTTCCTTCCATGCTTGGTGGAGTTTGGGCTTTTTCAGATACGGATGCTTATGCAATGGGAAATATCATACAAAAAACAAGCGGCGGTTTAATAGGATACATCGGGCTTCACTGGAACGGAAAAACATGGGGACATGATATTAATGGAAAAGTATCTGAAATTAAACATGTTTCCAATGACGTAACAGGCGATGAATACTATATGGTGTCTGTAGGAAATTGGTCTATTAATCCACCAAAACCGGCATTGGGAGAATTCGACAACCGGACGAAGAGATGGAAAGGATACCAATACCAAATAGAAGGCGAACTGCGGTCGGTTTGGACTGACGGTAACGGCTACTTCATTGCAGTTGGAGATAACGGGATGGTATACATTAAAGACGGGTACAGCGCCGGATGGGAATATTCTACGGCTCCTACTGATTTTCATTTTTACAAAGTCGTAGGCGTTTCAAAAAACGAAATGTATTTTATAGGTTATAAAAACATAGCGATCGGAGGAATTTCTTATTATCAAATCTGGAAATATTACAATGAAAATTGGTATGTATTATACGACTCACAAGATACTACAGGCAATGTCTTATCAATACATGAAAGTTCAATCGGAGACATAGGCGCAGTTCGTTGTGAATTAACCGATTCTCTTAAACTTTACGTAATGGGTTGGGAATCCTACCTATTTGAAAGCAAAGGAGACAGTTTGAATTTCAGCGCAACAAACCTTAGTGAATTGGGGCTTCCGCTTAGAAGCATGGGAAGAACCGCTTTAAGAATATTTCTATTTTCTCCCAATGACTACTGGGTAATGGGAAGCAAATATAACTTTTTTCATTGGAACGGAACAGATTATCAAGCTATGTATATACCGGGAGTTCCAAGCAATATTGATCATTCCGGGTCTCACAAAAGAATGGTAAAAACAAAAACGGGGAAAATATTTTTCCCTACGGAGGTTTCTCTACAAGTGTATGTTATTGCACAGGGAGCACCTTAACGGCACATAAAGCTATCAATTTGGGTAAGATAAGTTTCCTTATAAATAATCCGCGCGAACCAGTGTTCTATCGTGAAGTGTCTTGATCATAATCTTAAACTTACTCTTAATCTCCACCCGGACTAAGACAAGGACTATGACCAGGATTAGGATTTGCAAGTATTGTATCGCAGATTAGTAATCTACGGCACGGTAAGTTTAATATACGTGAATCATAATTAATCAGCGTTCATCAGCGTTCTATTATGAAGTGTCTTGATCATAATCTTAAACTTACTCTTAATCTCCACCCGGACTAAGACAAGGACTATGACCAGGATTAAGATTTGCAAGTATTGTATTAAAAGTACGTTACGTTTTATATTTTACAGAAAACCTTAGAATTTTAGGATTCACGAGTTTTTCAAAATCCTTAAAATCCATTTTGATAATTTCTGTGTGGGTGCCCGCATTGAATGAAATTTCTTCATCCTCAACTAAACTAGCTGAGATATAAACATCAACATTATACAAATTTCCGAATGGCGGCATTGCGCCAACTTCGCACCCGGGAAATTTATCTTTAAATTCTTGTTCATTGGAAAGGCGGATATCATTGCTGCCTAATGATTTTTTGAGCAATTCAAAATCAATTTTGTAGGAAGCGGGTAAAACTGCCATGGCTAGTTTGCCGTCTGTTTTAATGACTACGGTTTTAGCGAATCCTTTTCCTTTTACGTGTGACGCTGCAGCAATTTCCTGTGCAGTATAAGCTACGGAGTGCTTAATTGAAATATACCTTACGTGATTTTCATCGAGGTACTTTTTCAGTTTTTCGGCTGGCATATCAACCTCCTTTATAGAGCTTTTAAACGATATTTTTGTTTAGGCAGGCGGAACATTATTGGAATCAATATCTGCTGAGATTAAAGTAAAAAGAATCTGCGAGATTTTCAATACTTGGATTTAGATTCTCGAAAAAATATTTCCCGAAGTTTGTGGAGCGTGAGTGTAGAATCTAACTTCGGGAAGTTGTGTCACGCCTCCAGATTCAGATTCCCGAAATTGAGTTACAAAGCCAAGTCTAAAAATTTCGGGAATCATAGTAAAAGATATTTCCCGAAGTTTGTGGAGCGTGAGTGTAGAATCTAACTTCGGGAATTTGTGTCTCGCTTCCAGATTCAGATTCCCGAAATTGAGTTACAAAGCCAAGTCTAAAAATTTCGGGAATCATAGTAAAAGATATTTCCCGAAGTTTGTGGAGCGTGAGTGTAGGATCTAACTTTAGGAATTTGATTGCGCTTCCAGGTTCAACTTTTTAGATTTTTTTTGCGGCTGAGGATATACTCAGAGTTAGAGCTCTAATCGAATGAAAGCAATTTCCGCATGAACTTCTGAAATTAGGAATCTAACGGCTGAAAAATAAGGCGCAACTCCAAACTGAAATGATAAATTAAAACGATTATTTAAAAATGTAATATAAACTTTAATAAATCTACAATGCAGAGCGAAAATGCCAAGCTGTAGATTTACTATGGCAGATAGAGCGAAAAATGAAAAGAACTGCTAATGTTGATTTGTTCTCTACCTACTTAAATAGAAAAGAAAAAATTCTGGTTTCCGGGTATGTAAGCTTAATAAATGCTGTCGGCGGCAAATCAAATAGAATTGAGGAATTAGATAAAATTATAAGCAGCTATCGCGAAATGGAAGAAATTCATAAAGGTTCTATGTTCGCAAAATTCCTCTACTTTTTTAATGAAATCAATGACTATGAAAAAGCCAACGCAGTTTTCAAAAATCTTGAACTGTTATACCCAACTGATATTATTACGGAAACAGCTTCAACAATGCTGAGCGATATTAAAATAGCAGTTGGAGAAAAAGTTGAAAAAAAAGAAAACAATAAGGTTTCTTACCAATTTTGAGATTTGCTTTTGAGGGATTCCAAACCTTCGAGGTTTTAATACAAAAGAGAAACATAAACCTCGAAGGTTTCTTACTAATTTTGAGATTTACTTTTGAGGGATCCAAACCTTCGAGGTTTTAATACAAAAGAGAAACATAAACCTCGAAGGCTGCTTACTAATTTCGAGATTTGCTTTTGAGGGATCCAAACCTTCGAGGTTTTAATACAAGAGAGAAGCCCAAACCTCGAAGGCTGCTTACTAATTTCGAGATTTGCTTTTGAGGGATTCCAAACCTTCGAGGTTTTAATACAAGAGAGAAACCCAAACCTCGAAGGTTTCGTGAACAATCTCAAAACCCAAATTCAATTTTTCCGAGAAATTGTTTGAGTGAAGATAATCCACAGCAAAAGTTAATTCATCATTCTCTTCTCTTTTTTTTGTTTGTGTTTTATTTGTTTTTATGTCTAACTGATTGGCGCAATACGAAATCTAAATTATTGCTTGAATGGATCAAGATGATTTTTGAAGTGAGTGTAAATATAATTGTAGTGCAGTTCTTCATTATCCATCAAGCATTTTAAGATTTTCGTCCTGAACAAAAATTCATTATCGTTTTTCTTCGTGGTCAGAACTTTCCCAAAAGTTACATGCAAAACCTGGCGGGCATCGTTCTGATTGAAAAGATCAACCAATTCTTGATTAGTAAGATTATCAGGTTCAGGAACATTATCCAAAGATGCAGAGACGTGATATGTCTTTTTCTCCGTATCAAAAATATCCCGCGAGAATTTTAGTATTTCTCTAAATAAATCCGGCTGAGTTGATGCCACAACTTTCAGGGCTTCCAGATAGCTGGTGCCCGCAGTTTTAACGTGAGTAAATCCTCTATGAAGAGAGCCTATTGCATTGTACACTCCGAATTTATCGCTTCCGGAATGTATACTTATTTTGTAAGCTCCAAAATACTCGGCAATCTGCACGTGCTTCAAATACTCTTTTTTAAATACTTCCAGATCGCCTTTGTAATCAATGCCTTTTTCAAAATCACCGATAAACCTTGGAGCAAGACTTACCAATTTTACTCCAAGCCTGTTCAACTCAGATGCAATAAAAAAATGTTCAAATGGAGTTGTAACAGATTCAGTTTCATCAACCGATATTTCTACTTCAAAAGGAAGATGCGAGTAATTATCAATTAAGTGATTGTAAAGATTTGAAATGTGAATTACTGCTTCGCCGTATTTTACAAGAGCGCGATTAATCTCGGCTTCGCTTGGTTTCAATACAAAATCATCTCCGATCTCAAAACGCACGCCGGCATACCTTTTAAGAACAGATTCATAACTATCGTTGAATATCTGCCAATTCAGCTCAATGATTTTTTCAAGCAATTGATTTTCTGTCATGCTGTCCGCTTCATTGATCACATAATCACCAGGATCGAATGTGAACATTGTGAAACCATTTGAAATCATCAAATCAATATCTTCCGTTGTCTTTAGATGATCTGCATCGGAGCCAAACCCCGCTTCATACCCTTCTTGAAGCGCTGCCCAAACCGCGGCAGACATTACATCCTCCGGTTTGCGTTGTGTGCGCTGCATTTCTCTTATCGATTGCTGGGCTAATATTGGTTTGAATTCACTTCCCGCGAGTGATCTTAAATGAGCTGGATTTGCCAAACCCAGTCTATCTCCAAATCCAAAGGAATTACTCAATCCAATTAAAACCGGATTTGAAAATTCAAACAGTTCCTGAATTACGCAGGCATTACGGAAATTAAGAGGGCACTTTTTAATAAATTTTTCCTTAGTTGATTCGGCAACAAATTCGCCGCTAAATTTTTGAAAAACTTCCGAATCATTGTCTGAAATAACGAACAAATTTTTCTCGGACTTTTCCTTTCCAATGAAGAGTCTCAAACCATCGTAATCATAGATTGATTGCGGATAAATATCAATTTTAAACGAATCAATTTCAAAATCGATTAATTCATTTGTACTGCTTAATTTCTTTAGCTTCAGCAACTTTACGTGAATCATTCGCAACTCCATAATCCTCAATTATGATTTTTATGAGATTGATTAAAAAATATGAGTGAATTACTGCAAAACGCTGTTAATATAAAAATCCTTCTAAGCGAATATTCCTGCAGTTTATTAACTGTATAAAGTTTGGTCGAAGATAATGCCCTTCGCCGAAAATTCTCTTTTCAATCGGAACATTTTCGTTATTCATTTTCATCAATAGTGGTCGTGCGTTTTTATCCGATTGATTCGGAGTTCCTTTTTCCCATCGGTATTCATCTCGTAATTTCCGCGGATCATCATTTTGCTGGTTAAATAAAGGAATGCAGCTAGTAAAAATTATAATCAGTGTTATTGATAAAGCGGAGATTTTCCCTCTAATACTGAAAGTTGAATTGTTCATTTTATTCCTAAGGCTGAAAGAATTACGATGAAGTGTTTATAATTTATATTACTAACTGAAGTTACGCACTTAGTTGTGTCTTTGTGACTTGGCGGCAAAAGAAAAGGACACAAAATGAGCCACAAAGGCACGAAGTCACTAAGTTTTGTTAAGGAAAATTCAGTGGAATCCTATTCATGCGTAATGTGAGTTACTAAATAGGTGTGGTAACTTTTCGACGATTAATAAATTATTCTTGGAGCGCTACGATTTATTAAATTTAATGCAAGTGCCTCTCAAAATTAAATCGGTGGAGATGCTCATTTCTTTGCATTCAAATTCATCCATATTATTGATATTCTCAAGAAGTATTTCCATGGACTTCGCCGCCAATTGTTCCGTGGGCTGATTAACGCAGCTAAGCGGAGGCGAAAGGAAATTTTGAACTTTTGCATTACCAAAGCAGATGATATCAATGTCTTCCGGAATTCTTAAATTAACTTCCCTTGCAGCCATGTATACGCCAAGAGCAACGGGATAAGTAACGGTAAAAATTAAATCCGGCAAATTATTTTCTTTGTATAACTTCATAAAAGAATCGTAACCGTACGACTCACCAAATCCACCGCGGAACACCCAACTCTTATTTATAGGAATGTTATGCTTTTTCATTGCATCTGCAAAGCCCTGATATCTCTCTTTACCGATATTGATTTCATTGTATCCGGCAAAGTGTGCAATTTTTTTATACCCAAGGTTAATGGCGTGGTCAATTGCTTTGAAAGCACCCTCCCTATCGTTAACCCGAACGGTACAAATATTTTTTATTTTGGGAATTCTATCCATAAATACAAGCGGAACACCTCTTTTGCGAACAGTTTCAAATATTTCGTAATCCTTAGTTTCCTGCGAAATAGAAATAATTATACCATCAACCTTCATTGCCATCAAGGTTTGAATGTGCTTTCTTTCGCGTTCAGCATTCTCTTGAGACACGGTTAATATTATTTCATAATTATGTTTGAAGGCAACGTCATAAATTGATTCGATTATCGATCCGAAGAAAAAATGCGCGATTTTAGGAACTACCACGCCGATTGTGTTTGATCTTCTTGCCGAAAGATTCCTTGCCATTAAATTTGGAGTATAACCCATTTCATTTGCAATAGAACGGATTAGCTTAATCGTCTTAGGAGCTATATCCGGATGGTCTCTTAATGCTTTCGAAATTGTAACGGTAGAGTAATTTAGCCTTGTGGCTATATCGCTTAATGTTACTGGTTTTTCACGAACCAACTTTATACCTCTTAATTTTTATTCCGTATCGTATAATGAAAAATAGATATTGTAAATTTAATTTACTTTTAGTAAGCCTGCTTTTTCCAATTCAAGTGCGGCGAAAATGTGCGGAGCGTGACCAGTTTCGGGATCAGACCATTTCTGCTCTTTACTCTCATCCCACGCGTGAAACAATAATCCCGGTTTAGAATCAAGAGTTTGATTATACACGGTTATTATTTGGCGAGTAATATCGCTGTAATCTTTTGAGTCGTTAAACATTTGGATATATCCCGCATAAAAAGGGGACGCCATGTAAAGACCGTCAAGCCACATTTGGAATGGATAAATTTTCTTATGCCAAAACCCACACGCCTTTGTTCTTGGCTGGTTTTCAATCTGCTTCCTCAATGTGCCGGCGGCAATTTTATATTTCTCGGCTTTTGTTTGCTCATACAAGAATAGAAGTTGCATGCCGGGATTGATATTATCCAGATTAAAATCACCGTATTTGTAAGTCCTAATTGTGCCATCCTCAGAAATGTACTGATCGATATTATCTTTGATGAAATTTAGATACCGCTCTTCTTTAGTTTTAAACCAAACCTGATGCAGACCTTCCAGGATGGTTACTTGTTCATAATTCCATTTCTGATTGACATTTGTTTCATCATAAGCCACTGCCCAAGGATGACTTTGAATAAACGACTCTGCAAGTTTAACCGACCATGGCAGGTCTTTTGAAATTGTGGAATCTTGTGCTGAACATGCCGAAAAGAAATGAAGAACGAAAGGATTATGCTGCAGTAAAGCGCCAAGCTTTTCATTTTATTTTGATGTATGTGATCATTAGAATTAGAGTTATACTTGAAAAAGTAGTATGATATATTTACAGCTTCGCCACGTCACTCCCAATTTTTAATGTGAGTTTGAGGGTGAATGATTAATTCACTTTAACCATCACTTAATCGGTAACTAACCTCCGGAAATAATTTATTGATGTCAAGTAAAAATCTAATTTAGGATGATTTTTTTCTGAAGTGACGTGTTTAAAAAATTAAAGGCAACCCAATGGATTGCCTTCAATTAGAAATTATAATTACGCTTTCAAACAAGAAGACGTTTCTAACGGGTTTTAATTATCCAACTGTTTAATAAGAGTTTCAACCGCTGATTTCAATTGCTCATCCTCACCTTTTGATTTGCTGTCCGGTTGATTGTAAATAATTATATCCGGAACGGCTGGACCGTTTTCCATATTCAAACCGGTTGCTTTTACGTACCATCCTCTTCCGGGCATTCGCACAAAAGAGCCATCAATTAATCCTCTTGCGCCGGTTGAAATTACAGCGCCGAACGTAGGCACTCCAACTAATGTTCCAATACCGAGAGTTTTGTACGCATGCGAAAATATTTCAGCGTTTGAATAGCTGTTCTGATTACATAATGCAATAGAAGGTTTAGTCCATGCAGCAAACGGAAGACGTTCGCCCAATGGATAAAACTCACTGAATTTTTTGTTTTCCTTCTCCAAATTTTTGGCTGCCCCGCGCGGTATTGTATATGCGTGCTGCTTATAGTTTAGAACAGTCATTAAATAATCCGTAGTCCATCCGCCGCCGTTATAACGCACATCAATCACTATTCCCTCTTTGCCAAATCCTCTTGCAGTAAACTCCCGTTCGAATCTCTCAAAACTAGGCATGCTCATTCCTTGAATATGCAGATAGCCCAATCTTCCATTGGAATATTTATCGACTAATACTTTTCGTGATTGAACCCACTCATCGTACAATTCACTGTTCAAGCTATTCGTAGGACGGATAACGACTTCTCTTTCAACTCCTTTATTATTTTTTACGCTTAGCAGCACACGTGTATTTGCCGTGTTTGTGAAAATGGAATAATAATTCACATTGGAAGAAAGTTTGCTTCCATTAACTGCAGTGATTATATCTCCCGCCGCTAATTTGCTCTCCTCTCTATCTGCCGGCGAATTTGGAATTACGCGAACAATTTTCACACCGTCAGCAGTCGGTTCAATAGCTATTCCAAGCAGACCTGTTGATTCTTTTTGCGTTTCGGCTCTATCGCTAGAGTTTCTCATTCCCATGTGACTTGCGTTTAACTCTCCGAGCATCCAATTGAACATCTCCTGAAAATCATCAACCGTAGAAGCCTGTAAGCACCAAGGCTTGTAAATCACTTTTAACTTTTCCCAATCTTTTCCGTGAAAATCCGGATCATAAAATCCCTCGTTCAACGCCCGCCATGCTTCTTCAAAAATCTGCTCTCTTTCGAGTGCATAATTTATTTTCATCTTTGCAGAAAACGCCACGCCCTCGGATTTATTTCCCTTTAAATCGTACTTCGAAATTTTTCCCCCTTTAAGCATGTATAGATTTTCCTTTGGTGTATCATGGGAAAGTTTTGAAGGGTTCTCTCCGCCTGAAGTCAAAGATTTTAATTCCTTCCCATCCCATTTGATGCTGAATAAATCATTTCCTTTACCGGAATTGGAATTGCCGACAAAGTAAATTGTTTCGCCGTCTTTTGAAACAACCGGAGAATATTCATTTCCGGGTAAATTGGTTACTTGAACTAATCTCTCGTAAATATTTTCAAAATCAATTGTGACCGGCTCAACCTTTGCACTGTCTTTATCTTTGTCCTTTTTCTTTTCTTTTGATGCATCGGTATCGCTTTCTTCCCAATCTTCTTTTGTTTTATCCCAATCTTTTTTATTCAGCCAAACAAACCAAACATCAGAATTATTGGCGCCGCGGTTCGATGCAAATGCAAGCTTTTTCCCATCGGCGCTCCAGTTAGGAGAATAATCACCACGCGGGTGCATTGAAACGTTTACAGGTTTTGTGCTATTGTCTGCAGCATGAATATAAATTTCATCATTGAAATTTAAATCCGTCAATGAATATGCAAGCCATTTGCTATCGGGACTCCACGAAACGTTTTCCGGTTCCGCCCATCCATTTAAAACTTCGGTTTGATTGGATAATCCTTTCTCCAAAGAAATATCTGCCGTTATCAGTTTCCCTTTACCTTCACAGTAGGCTATTCTTTTTAAGTCGGGAGAGATTTCCGGATATGATTCATCGGCATCGGTGCGTGTCAATCTCACATAATCGTATTTAAATGTTTTGAAAAGATCGCTCTGATTTTTATCCGCTGATTTTAAAATATACAATTCATTCTGTCCTTCTCTATCCGAAGCAAAAACGAGAGTTGAATCAGAAAGCCATACCGGATACTGATCGCGGTACGGATGATGGGTAACATTCTTTGTTAGACTTTTTTCTTTATCATTCTCTGTAACAAATATTTCCCCTCTAATAACAAACGCAACGTACTTTCCGTTTGGAGATAGAGAATACTGATCGACATCGCTTGAAAATGTTTTCCACTCTTCAGGATCAAATCTATAGTCTGCAGATATTTGAATATTTACTTTATTCGTTTTCAGAGTGGATAAATCAACCAGGTGAACATCGGTTTCTCTTTCGAGAATTAATTTATTTCCGCTGCGGCTCACATTAAATTCTCGAATTCCACTTTTACTATAATTCGTTACTGCAGTCTCAGTTCCAACAGCTTTACCTTTTTCATCAAGAGTAATTTTATTAACGTTGTACACGCCGCTGGAAGAACTCAAATAATACAATGTATTGTCGCTTCCCCATTTCGGATAAATATCGTTTCCATCAAATTTGGTAACCTTTGAGTATGTGTCGGTCTTCCTATCATAAATCCAGATATCAAAATTTGCGGGACCTCTGTAATCCTGTCGTGTGACTCTGCCCCAGCCTTGAGCGAAAGCGATGAATCTTCCATTCGGAGAAACAGCGGGCATCTCGCCCACTGAGTTTAGAGATAATTGCGGAGTACCGCCCTTAGCCGAAACGTGATTAATTTCATGATCCCATTCAACTTGCTGGAATTCGCGCGAAGTTGAAAAATATAAATTATCGTCATTCCCCCAATCATAGAGCAAATCATTTGATGACCGGTACGTTAATCTATTGGGAATTCCTCCCATCGCGGGTATGACAAACAAATCGGAATTTCCATATCTGCTGCTGTTGAATGCAATACTTTTATCGTCGGAACTCCAATGCGGATTTCCATCATACGCTTCGTGAATTGTAATGCGAACTGCTCTGCCTCCATCTGAATTGACAGTCCAAATATCCCCTTGATATGAAAAGGCTATTTTAGAACCATCAGAATTTAACGAAGCATTACGGACAAAAGGAGAATCATCGGCAAATGAAATTGTGGTTAAAAAAGAAGCTAAAAATAAAAGTATAAAAAACATTTTCTTCATGATCATCCCTAACATTATTTATAAGGTTTTTGAAATAACGATTTTTTAGACGGCAGTTATAGTGTATGGTTCTGCTTGTACTAGACATAAATTGAAGTTCATAAATTTTATTTTCTTTTCTTGTTCACTTTATAATAATCTTTAATGAATTCATCAATCAAACTGTTGATACTGACTTTAATTTCCAACGTTGAGTCCACTCCGAAAAACCCCAAACGGGTTAAAACCCGTTTGGGAAAGTTTGTTTTTAGCTTGTTATCCCCACGTTAAAACGTGGGGTTAATAACAATATGACTTTTCAGAGTGGACTCAACGTTAAGTCATTTTTTTCTGCGTGACCAATATCATCTCGCTCCCACACGATTGCGGAGTAATGGGTAATATTTGTTCGCAAAAGTTTAGCGTCCTGAATAAATCGCGCAATCACGCTGTACGCATAACTGTCAACATTTCTCTTTTGCCAAACGCGGACAGATACTTCTAAACTCGGTGCGCCTGTTATTCCTCTTGCATCAGTAAATGGAACAGATTCTATTTTTGCTCCTCTTAACGCACTGTGGACAAATTTTTCAATTGTGGATGGCGATAAATCATCGACATTATGATTCCCTTCCATATCCCAAACATAGACACCGAACTTCTCTATTCCCTGCAATGCTTTTAACTGATGCAGTTCGAACTCGGTAACTTTTTGTGCGAACACTTGATTCTGTGAGGACATAATAAAAAGAAGAATTGCACTAAGAATATTTTTCAACTGTTACTCCATCATTTATGTACAAAGATAAAATTAATTGAACAGTAATGCCCCAATAATTGGATATAATGGCTGAAAAAGTCATTTATTTTTTTTAATTTTGTGCTCTTTATTTTAGAAGGTAAAACATGCACAAATCAAAATATGCTCTAATTATTCTTTCGTTACTCGTATTTTCAACAAGCTGTGTAGAAAAAGTGAACGAATATAAAAAAGGGAATGTCATATTCATTCATCCGGACGGAACAGGACTTGCAACCTGGAATGCACTGAGAATATTAACAAAAGGAGCCGACGGTAATTTAAATTGGGACAACCTCCCGGCGATCGGATTGTACAGAAGCCACACAAAAAACTCAATCACAACATCTTCAAACGCCGGCGCGACTATGCATGCCTACGGTGTAAAAGTTCCTTATCATTCATATGGAATGAATGAAACCGAAGAACTTACTTCACTCTCCGGGAAGAGAATGGGTATAATGCGGGAAGCTCAGTTTCAGGGAATTAAAGTAGGAATAATTAATTCCGGCTCTATAATTGAACCCGGCACCGGAGTTTTTACAGCAAGCGAAATTAAGCGTGATATGTATGAATCAATAGCAAAAAAGATTGTTCAATCCGGCGCCGATGTAATTTTATCGGGTGGTGAGGAGTGGCTTCTTCCAATCGGAGTTAACGGCAGATTTGGTGAAGGGAAAAGAACAGATGGGCTTGATTTAGTTGATTGGGCAAAGCAAAATAAATATAAAGTTGTTTTTAACAGAAAGGAATTATTAGCTCTTGGAAGTGATGTTGAAAAAGTTTTGGGTGTCTTTGCTTACGTTAATACTTTCAATGATATGGAAGAAGAAGAACAGCAAAAATTAAATCTTCCTCATTTTAATCCCGAAGCTCCCACACTTGCAGAAATGACTGAATCTGCGATTAAGATTTTAGCAAAAAACAATTCTCAGTTTTTCCTAGTTGTGGAAGAGGAAGCAACGGATAATTTCCCTAATTATAACAACGCATCCGGAACCTTAGAAGCTCTAAGAAGAGCCGACGAAGCAATTAATGTTGCACAGAATTTTCTAAAAACAAATCCTAACACTTTACTGTTCGTTGCATCGGATAGCGAAGCAGGCGGAATGGAAGTAATAGGACCGCCTTCACAGTGGTTACTTGAAGATTCACCGCTTCCAAAATCGGATAAAAACGGCGCGCCTGCAGATGGACCGGATGGAACGAGTTCGCTGCCGTTCATGTCAGCGCCCGATCAGTTCGGTAATTCGTATCCGTTTTATATTGCGTGGTCAACTCTGTATGATGGTTACGGAGGAGTAGTTGCGAGAGCAGATGGATTAAATTCCGAATTCTGCAAAGGTTCTTTCGATAATACCGATGTGTATAGAATAATGTATTTAACATTGTTCGGGACAAATTTGTGGAAGTAATGGGAAAATAGAACACGGATCCGCCTTCACGCGCTACGGCGGACAAGTTGACGCGGATACGCCTGCGGACGGGCAGGTTGAATGGATTTTTATTAATGAAATGTGAATGTGATTACACATAATTATTTACAGCGAATCATTTTCTGTCGTCATCGATTTGTTCAATCTTTATATTGTCCAGTCAAAAACTGCCCTGTCTTAAAACAATTATTTTTAGCCGTATGATCTCCTCATATGCAATATGAAAATTCGCTGTCATTCCTTTTTTCTACTAAGTGCATAATTTCACAAATACAGTGACGTATAAAATAATGGCTAAATGTATTAGCTCTGTCAATAAGTTAACAAAAGTATAATAACTAAACTAGGGTATTTACTTCCTGCCACTAATAGAATATGGCACAATTAAA
>JAHJTX010000112.1 GCA_018829545.1 Bacteroidota bacterium
ATTTTCTTTTTTAATTTACTTTGTGTTTTTGTGACTTGGTGGCTGAATAGTAACAAAATGTTTAACTAATGCGACATTGTTGTGCGGGGCGGACAGCTTACCCGCGACGCCGTTAGGCGTTTATTAAAATGAGTACAATATGAAGAATCCATTATTAGTACAAAATACTGTAAGGTTAAAATCTGTTGGAAGTTGTATTTATTGTGGTTCTACAGAGCAATTAACAGATGAGCATATTGTTCCATTTGCACTTGGCGGTAGACTTATACTACCTGATTCTAGTTGTGTTAAATGTGCCAGAATTACTTCGTTGTTTGAACAAAAGGTTCTCCGTGGATTTATGTTGAATGCTCGAACAACTGGTGGATTTCCAACCCGTAGAAAAAAAGAGAGACCTAAAACTCTTCCACTTGGAATTGAAAAAGAAGGTAAAAGCATAGAAACAGAACTATCTCCCGCCGAACATCCTGGATTATTACATTTACCAATGTTAGAGCCTCCTGGATTTTTTGTAGGACGTGATGCAAAAGAAACATTAACAATAATAGGTTTAGAGACTATTCAATTTGGGCAAAGTCCGTATATAGTAGCGAAAAAACTAAATACTACGACAATAACTTCTACGACAAACTTAGATATTTGGTCATTCGCTCGACTTCTTGCAAAAATAGGATATTGTTTTGCTATTTCTGAACTTGGTTTATTGCCTAGGGAAAAGATTCCCATACTTCCATTTATTCTTGGTAAAGAAAACAATGCATCTATGTGGTTGGGTTCTGCCAATTTTCAACTTTCTGTAGAAGCACAAAAACCAACCCACGCAATGAGTCTAGTTTTAGTTGATACACCCAATAAATCCTCTAAAGTATTAATTGCGAGAATAAAGTTTTTCGCTCCTTGTGGCGCAACTGGTTATGAGGTTTATATTTATGAACCAGTTGATATTAATTCATTTTTAGAGATTCATCATCTTAAATAAATAATATTCTTAAAATGATTTTAATTAGTTCATTTTATAATTCTAAGAGAAATGCCTAACCAGCTTTTCCACTCGACCGCGTTTTCAATGCGGCATTTTCAAATTATCGGGTTTGGTGTAAAAGGTAAACAGAGCTTGTAACATTGTTCTATTAAATAAAATTGTTAAAAATTATTGGCAGTAGCTTTTTATTTGTCATTGCTGTTATGGGCGGACGGGTGAAAAGCAACGCCGTTATACGTTTAAGCAATATACAAGGAGAATTATAAAATGCCAGATGAATTTTATTCTGACTTTCCGCAAAGGATTGAGGATTTCTATGCAAATGAACCAAGGGCATTTTGTTATAATTTATCCTTAAGTTTATTAAACATTGCCAAAGAAACTGATGTTGAAAACTGGTATTATAATAATAAAACTATCGAAGGAATTTTGCTTTTATTATACTGTTAGAATTTTGCATCACCCATAACTAAAAAGTTAACAAAACCATCTATTGAAAATCTATTACGAACAAATAAAGATAATCTCAAGTATTTAGAATCTTTTAACATAATAAATTTCAATGAAGATGTTTATCAAAGAATATTAGAGGTATTTGGTAACTTTAAAAATATTTTTGGTCAAACCGGAGCAAGCAAAGCATTAAGCTTACTTAACACAAAATTATTTGTTATGTGGGATACAAAAATTAGAAAAAAGTTAAGACAATTAAATTTGGTATCAAGAATAGGAAATGGAGAAAAGCCAGAACATTATTTAAAGTTTATGATTGATATAAAAGAAATAATTTCAAGAAACGAATTGATAAACCTAATTGATAATACTGATGAGATTGCAAAGAAAATTGATGAATTCCACTTTGCAAAAATTGTTGTAAATAATAATCAAAACGTATAACAAGTGGCTCAAGGCGACAGCGTTTTCGCATTCGGCATTTTAGAAATTTTAGAGTTGTTCGTTCCGTTTATAGTTTCTTGTTCAAGGTAGTTTTGCTATGAAAGATTTTTTTAATTATAAAATTTATTAACAAATTCGGCACTGTAGTTCTGCGCCTTAGCCACAACGCCGTTAGGCTGGCAGAAAAATCTGGTGGTTTCAAACCATAGCCAAAAACAAACAACATGTTTTTAAGTTGTTCGGGCATACAGTCTTTTGCCGATTCGTAGAAAAGGGAAGCATGGTGTTTCAAATTAAGTTTACTG
>JAHJTX010000113.1 GCA_018829545.1 Bacteroidota bacterium
ATCTAGAGGGTTTATCATATTTCTAAAATCAATAATTTCGCAGCATAAATTAGAATGTGGTTTTTTCTGCTTCCTCAGCAATATCGTTAGAAACTAAAAGTCTTCCGCATGATTCGCACGTAAATAATCTTTTATTCTGACGGATTTCAATTTGTCTCTGCGAAGGCACTATATTGTGGCATCCGCTGCACGCAGAGCGGGTCACTGTAACAACCGCCTTGCCGCTGAGCGCTTTTCTAATACGCATGTAAGTATTATAGTCGTTCTTCTTTACTTTAGTTACAACCTTTTCGCGTTTATCTCTAAATTTAGCTTCTTCTCTTTCGTTAGATTTAATAATTTTTTTAAGCTCTTCCTCTTTCACTTTCAACTCTTCTTTAAGCTGGTCCATTAGAGGTTCCGATTCTTCGATTTCCATCTTTAATTTCTCAACTAAATCTTCAAGAGCCAAAGATTCGTTTTCAAGTTTATCAACCGCTTCTTCAGAATGATCAATTTCCTTTGTAAGAGCGTCGTACTCTTTATTATTTCTAACTTGATAAAGCTGGGCTTTGAATTTCTTCAAATTCGTCTGCAGAAGTTCAATCTCAGTATCGTTAGATTTTCTTTTTTCCAGCGATGCTTCCTTCTTGGCTAGTTTTGAATTAACCTGACTTTGAATATCCCGAATTTTAAATGTTAATTCGTTCACAGTCAGTGGAAGATCACCGCGGAGTTCCTCTAGCTCATCAAGCTGATCGTCAATTATTTGCAGCTGATAGAGTGTTGTTAGTCTGTTAATCAATTTAACTTACTCCTTAATTATTAAAAATATTTCACCGGATTCGTCGATCCGCTATACTTATAAACTTTTATATTTTCGCCTTTACTGCGAATAAATTTTTCGAATTCTTTTTTAACTTGATTGAGTACGATAACTTCTGTTTCATAATGTCCGGCATCAATCAACAATATTTTATCCTCCGCTTCCTCGAAAGTATGATATTTAATATCTGCGGTTACAAAAGCATCTGCCCCTGCATTTATTGCGGCATTTAATAATTCCATTCCGCTTCCACCGCATACGGCAACTCTTTTGATGCTGCTCACTTTCCATTTACTATAACGCAAATTTTTTGCTTTAAGTGCCTTATCTACCGACTGCATAAAACTTTTTTGGTTAAGCGCCTGTTCCAATTCACCTATGGCGCCAAATCCGTAATTCACATTTTTATTTTTTAACGGGTAAATATCAAAAGCTGGCTCTTCATAAGGATGAACTACAATCATATTTTTTATTACGGAACTTAACTTCCAACAGTCTACCAGAACTTCAAGTCTAACTTCATCAACGTATTCAAGTTTTTCTTTTTCTCCGATCTTAGGATTCGATTCAGCCGATCCCTTAAAACTTCCTTTTCCGTTTGTTCGATAGCCGCAGTTAGAATACTCGCCGATTATTCCGCCACCGGAACTAAAAATAGCATCGCTCACTTTTTCAGCCGCGGCTTCGGGAACAAATACTACTAATTTATATTGATTACTTTCTTGATTTACTAAAAAGCGGATATTCATTAAGCCCAACTGTTTTGCGAGTGTAAAACTCACTCCGTTCTTCGTGAAGTCTAAATTCGTGTGCGCCGAGTATACAGTGACGTCATTCTGTAACAGAATTTTAATTATTCTTCCTTTGGGATCGCTTTGAGTATCTATCCGGCTTAACGGTTTGAATAAAAAAGGATGGTGTGTGAAAATGAAGTTGCAGCTCTTCTTGATCGCTTGTTTTAATACGGCTTCGGTCAGTTCGAGTGAAATGAGAATATTATTAATTTCACTTTTCTTTGATCCGACCTGCAGCCCGACGTTGTCTTTATCCCAGGCTGCTCCCGGCGGAGCCCAATTCTCAATAAAATTGATGATGCTTTCTACTTGCATAATAAAAAAAAATGCACCCCTGATTTCAGAAGTGCATTTTATTTGTTAAACCTTATGTGGCTTGTTTATTAGTTTCTTTCTATGTCCGGAAAAAAATTTGATTTTCATAAAAAATGTCATGCGCAAATATAATACTTAAAGTTTTGTATATCAACAAGGGAAAAATATTATAATTTTTCCCTCCAAGCGCCGTCTTCTTTAAGAAGGTTTATTAATTCATCAACTGCTTTTTCGGATGGAATATTTTTCCTCACTATTTCCCGTCCTTTATAAAGAGTAATTTTTCCAACGCCTGAACCGACGTAACCGTAGTCTGCATCCGCCATTTCGCCAGGTCCGTTAACTATGCAGCCCATTATTCCGATTTTTACGCCTTTTAAGTGTTCGGTTAAATTTCTGATTTTATTTGTGACTTCAACCAGATTAAACAAAGTTCTTCCGCAAGAGGGACATGCGATGTACTCCGTTTTAGAAATTCTTACACGCGCTGCTTGCAGAAAACCAAACACAGTTCTATTAACAAATGCTGATTCAGCACTATTCGCATTGCTGTTCAAGCTGCACATAACTCCATTGCCAAGACCGTCAATTAGCAGACTGCCGAAATCAGTCGATGAATAAAGAGTAAACTGCTCTTGTGTAATGTTCGAATATTTTTTTTTAATAATTACCGGAACCTGGTTGCCCATGGCAATTAGCTCAAAGATTCCTCTTCTCAAATCTGCAACTGTATTTTGGTTATCCGTTTTCAGTACCAAAACAATGTTGGCATCTCCGTGAATTTTTTGAAAATCCTCAGAAAAGATTTCGTGACTGAAAATTTCAACAAAATTTTGAACAAACGATTTTGATTCTGCCGTTAAATATTCATTCAGAGAATACAATGGGAATGATTCAGTTTTATCTGTAAGCAATTGCCAGCACGAATAATCATGAATAGATTTAAGACTTTGCGGCTTATTAAAGTTCAGCGTGCTTGATCCTAAATAAATATAATCCGCAGACATGTCGCTCATCTGCCACTTATCAATTTCTTGTGTATAAGAATATCCGATTGCGCTGAGATCATTTACAGTGATTTCGGTAAAGCATGAAAAATCGGCAATTACTTTTGGCGCATTATCCGCTCCGATGCCGGCAGTTTCGTTCGTTTCTCTTCTTGCATAACTGTACGGATCTTTCGGAATTTCCAAAAGCGGTTTGATCTTTTTATCATTAGCGCGTTTTGAATATCTATCAACTAAAGCTTTTGCGACAGGAATTTCGTTTTCAGGCTCCTCCGTAAGAGAAACGCGAATTGTATCTCCAATTCCATCCTCAAGTAATGCGCCAGTTCCAACTGATGATTTAATTCTTCCATCCTCGCCGTCACCAGCTTCCGTTACGCCGAGATGAATAGGGTAATTCATTCCTTCGACAATCATCTGTTTAATTAACAGCCTGTACGCCTGCACCATTGTCTGCGTGTTGCTAGCCTTCATGGAAAGGACAATATTATCATAATTAAACTCCTCGCAAATTCTTACGAACTCAAGCGCGGATTCAACCATGCCGAGCGGAGTATCTCCGTAGCGGCTCATTATTCTATCGCTCAATGAACCGTGATTCGTTCCGATACGCATGGCGGTGCCGTACTCTTTGCAAATTTTTACCAATGGCGTAAATCGCGTGCGGATTTTATCAATTTCGTTGATGTATTCACTTTCCGAATATTCAGTAGTCTGAAATTTTTTCTTGTCAATATAATTGCCGGGATTTATTCTTACTTTTTCAATTAGCCGCGCCGCAACTTCCGCAGCATTCGGAGTAAAGTGAATGTCGGCAATAATGGGAGCTTCGTACCCTCTCCGCTTTAATTCGTCTTTGATATTTTTTAGATTTTTTGCCTCATTGATGCTTGGGGCGGTAATTCTAACATACTCGCAGCCCGCTTCTATCATTCTTATTGACTGCTCAACCGTTCCCTTCGTATCCATTGAATCCGTTGTAGTCATCGATTGAATTCGAATGGGATTGTTCCCTCCGAGCGGAACGCTTCCGATATTTACAACCCGCGTTTCAAATCTTGAGTATTCCGTTAAGCTGTTGCAGTATTTATCAAACATATTGTGCAGAACTTTCTTTTCTATTTTATGAAAACAACCTTGATATTATTTTATCGGCAAAATCCTTTGCTGATGCGGGCGATTGACCCGTAATGATGTTAGAATCTTCCACAACAGATGATTCAGAATAATTCACTCCACTTTTCGTAAGATGCATCGAATCATTCTTAAAACACGCTGCGGTTTTATTCTCCAGCAATCCACAATTAGCAAGTATAACCGGAGCGCTGCAAATTGCCGCAATTATTTTGCCCTTACTATCGAAGCTTCTTGCAATATTTTGAAGCGCTGAATCATTCCAATATTTTTTGATCCCATCACCGCCGATAATTATTAATGCCGAAAAATTTCCGGCGTGGACATTAAACAAATTCACATCGGGCTTAACCTTCATTCCGCTATCACCAACGCAGACTGAATTTGCATCCGATGTAATAAATATCCTGATAGAACGCTTTTCCAATGCATACTTTACAGTTTTGAACTCAATCTCGCTGAATTTATCTGAAGCAAGAAAAAGCAGAATATTGTTGTTCTTCAATTTTGTCATTTTTAGTTAAATGTACTGCAAATATATAAAAGAGAATCCTTGTAAGTGCAGGATTATTCAATTAATCAAATTGTTTTTCATGTTTATTTAGTATTTTTCGCATCAAATAGCTGCGAGCAAACAACATTCACATGCGTATTCCTGAATTAAAAATAGAAGAAATTAGAGCTTCCGCGAACATCCTGGATGTGATTTCCGGATATGTTCAAATGAGAAAACGAGGAAAAAATTATATTGGGCTTTGTCCATTTCATCAGGAAAAAACACCATCGTTCACTGTAAGCGAAGACAAACAAATTTATCATTGCTTCGGTTGCCATTCGGGAGGAAACGTTTTTAAATTTTTAATGGAATATAGAAATATTTCTTTTGTGGAATCCGTTCAAGAAGTAGCCGAAATGCTGGGAATAAAACTTTCTTTTGACAATGAAACTTACACCCAGGAGCAAACAGAGAATGAACTTCTTTATGAAATAAACGTTCTTGCGGCAAAATTCTTTTCAAATAATCTTTTCAATTCCGAAGACGGCGAATTTGCCCGCGAATATTTGAAGAATCGTAAAATTAAGCTGGCAACACAGAGAGCATTCGGTTTGGGTTTTGCAAGACCGGAATGGGAGAATTTGCTTTTTTACTTAAAAGAAAATAATGTTGATATTGAAAAAGCGCTTCAACTCGGTTTAATTGACAAGCGCGACGATGGCGGTTATTACGATAAATTCAGAGGAAGATTAATATTCCCTATTCTTTCGCCCAATGGAAGAGTAATTGCATTCGGCGGTAGAGTTTTTGAGAATGACGCTAAAGTTGCGAAATATTTGAACTCCCCCGAATCAATAATTTACTTGAAGAGAAAATCACTTTACGGTCTCTTTCATTCCAAAGATGAAATAAGAAGGCTGGACAAAGTAGTTCTTGTTGAAGGCTATATGGATTTGATAAGCCTTTATCAAGGCGGTATTAAAAACGTTGTGGCTTCCTCAGGAACTTCTCTAACAGAAGATCAGGTTCATTTGCTTTCGCGATTCACAAAAAACATTACTGTGCTTTTTGACGCTGACACTGCCGGCGAGAAAGCGTCTCTAAGGAGCATTGAAATTTTACTTAAGCAAGATTTTGACGTTCGAGTTGTGAGTCTTCCCGAAAACGAAGACCCGGATTCGTTCATAAATAAGTTCGGTAAAGATGCTTTTGAAGAGAAAATAAACCACGCAAAAAACTTTCTTGAGTATCAAACTGCGCAGTACGAAAAGAGGGGCGATTTTCAAGATCCCGTAAAACAAACCGCCGCAATTCGGGAATTGGTTAAAAGCGCCGCTCTCGTAAATGACGAACTAAAGCGCAATATTCTGTTAAAATCTATTTCGAAAAAATTTAATTTGCGCGAAAAACTCCTCGAAGCTGAACTCGATAATTTTTTAACCAGCGAGCGCATTAAAGAAATTCGCGCAGCTGAATTTAAAACAATATCGAATGAACAAAAGAAAGACGGTTTAGCTGATTCAATAAAATCAAGCTCGCTCGGCTCACAATTTGAAAAGGAAATCATCGCTCTCTTGTTTGAAGGAAATACGGAAGTAATTGGGAATGTGTTCGATCATATTCTGCCCGAAGACTTATCAACCGAGCAGTTTAAAAAACTGGCTCAGATGGTTTACGAAAATTATCTAAATGACGTGACCGCGCCTTCTGCATTGATTGAAAAAATTGGGGATGAAGAAACAAAGAATTTTATTTTTTCTCTTGCGCTGAACAAAGAGATTATAAGTAAGCGATGGGAAGAGTACAGCTATAATGCAGGCGTTGACGCCGATTTAGTTCAGTACTCAAGAGACGTAATAAAAAAGTTTTCCTTAATTAAAATTGAGCAGCAAATAAAAGAAAACAATGAGGCAATTACTCAATTAGAGAATGAAAATGAGATTATGGATTTGATGCGATTGAATAAGGAATTGACAGAAGAGAAAAGAATAGTTCAAAATGGAAGCGGAGGATCTTTGTAATTATGCCGAAGATGATATACGAAATAAATACAAGAGTTTGGGTGAAGAGATTCGCCGGCAAAAGCAAATCTCCAAAACTTATATCTGTGCCGCTTGCGTATTGGAAAAAGTTGAAATCAATGGGCGTAAACTATATTTGGCTGATGGGAATATGGAAAACCTGCGAATCAACTATCGGCAAATATTGTTTTGAAGATGGTTTGATTAAAGAATACAAAGAAGCGTTGAGTGATTGGGAAAGCCAAGACGTAATCGGTTCGCCCTATGCAATTGACAAATATGAAATAAATCCAAAACTAGGATCACGCGCCGATCTTGTAAAATTGAAGCAGCGGCTAAACAAAATCGGGTTAAAATTAATTTTAGATTTTGTTCCGAATCATTTCAGCGCGGATTCTTCCCTAATTAAAAGTAATCCCGAACTCTTTTTTAACGGCGATGAAATTCTGCTTACAAATGATGGCGTAACGTATTTCCAACCTGAAATGAATCTATCATTAATTCTTGCTCACGGGCGCGATCCTTATTTTCCGGCTTGGCAGGATACGGTTCAGGTTAATTATTCAAGCGAACATGCAAAAAATAAAATGATAGAAATTTTGCGAAATGCCGCTAAATTTTGCGATGGATTTAGATGCGATATGGCAATGCTTCCCTTGAATGAAGTGTTTGCAA
>JAHJTX010000114.1 GCA_018829545.1 Bacteroidota bacterium
GACGCCGGATGGCTGCAAAATCCCATTTACTACGCTGAAGCTCAAAGCAAAATAATCATCCGTTACCTGCCGGCATTTCATCCATCACAAATTAGTATAATATCCGGATTTACAGATTATTCATTCGCCACATCGCTTATTTTGAGTATCACGTACGGCGCTGTTTTTTTGATTGCCGCGCTAATAATTTTTGGAAAAAGAACAAGAATTAAAAAATGAAAAAAAACTTTTAAATTAAAACCTCAGTTACCGGTGGAAAAAGGTCGTAGACGTCAAGGACCATTCCTTGACGTTGGGAAATAGGCGTTCTGTTGAGGAATGGTCCCCCGTAGGGGCAGGCTCAACAGCAAAGAAAAAAATAAAATGTTCCCCAATAACTGTGGTATTACCTTTTAAATAAGCGGTAGAGTTTAATGATGATATCACCAAATATTTCTAACTGGAATTTGAAAGGAAAGGGCAAAGATTTACTTTGGAACGGCTGCAGTCTTACAGACTTGGCAAAGGAATACGAGACGCCTCTTTATGTAATTAATAAAATGCGGTTGCAGCAATCCTACAAAGATTTACTTTATGCTTTCATAAATGAAAACCTGAACGCAGAAATATTTTTTTCATTCAAAACCAACCCGATCCCTGCAGTATTAAAATCTCTTGTTGAAATTGGCTCCGGCGCGGAAATAATATCAGAATATGAACTATGGCTCGCCCAAAAATTAGGCGTTGAGAACTCGAAGATAATTATTACTGGTTCTGCAAAATCTGAATCAATGTTAAGAACAGCAGTCGAAATCAATGTTAGGATGATTAGCATTGATAATTACGAAGAGTTATTAATATTACTGAAAACCGCTAAACAATTAAACAAAAGTGTGGATGTTACTTTACGTATAAATCCGGCAATAAGAAAAAGAATGTTTGATCTGACAAGCGAAACAGGAACTAAAACTTGTCCTATGGGTTTTATTCATAATTCAAGCGAATGGAGAAACGCATTAGACCTTCTTCGAAAAAATTCTTATTTAAACCTGTTGGGACTGCATTTTCATATTGGTTCCGGAATAACAAACTCTTCCCCTTATAAAATAGCTTTAAAAAAAATACTAAAAATTTGGCAGGAACTTACCGCAGAGGGATTTTCACCGAAGGTACTTGATATTGGTGGGGGCTTTAATATTCCAACACTAAAAACATTTAATCTATTGGAAGTGTATCGTCTTTATGCCGGGAACAGAAGACAAGGTTTATCTTCAGCAAAACATAAAAATCAAATTGTAGATATTGCAAGATATTATGGCAAAAAGTTAATAGAATTTTCTTTGAAGCATGGAATTGCGCTTCCTGAAATCTTTTTAGAACCGGGGCGGTTTATAAGTGCTTCTTCTCAAATTTTATTATTAAAAGTTTTATCGGTTCAAAATCGTGGTAAGTCAAAGGATTTTCTTTTCTGCGATGGAGGCGCCATGAGCTTATCACCCTTACTATTAAGCGAGTATCATGAAATTATATGTATTAATAAGAGTTATAATGGGAAATCACGCATGTATAATATTTTAGGTAATTTGCCGACTCCTCTTGACGTTGTGGGAAAAAATAGAGTTCTTCCAATAATCTCTCCAGGCGATATTCTGGCGGTGATGGACACCGGCGCGTACTTCACTTCGCTTGGCAATAATTTTGCCGGACCACGCCCGGCAATTGTTACGGTTGAAAATGGTCAAGCACAATTGATAAGACGGAGAGAGTCTTTTGATGACTTAATTGTTAGAGATCTAAAGAGTTGAAATGGAAATTCCGGCAAACATCAGAGCGAAAATTGAAAACCTTCAATCCGGTTTCGATGAATTAAAAAATTTATCCGTGCAGAGCCGCGTTCACTTGGTGAAACGGCTCCGCCTCTCGATAGTGGCTAATCAAGAACATATTGCAAGTGCGATTGTTGAGGATACCGGAAAACCTATTTCCGAAGCTCTTGCGCAAGAAGTAACGGCAGCGCTTGGAATGTTGAAGTTTTTCGAGAAAACCTATCCGCATTGGTTAAAAGACCGAAGATTCCGTTACTTGAGACCTGGTTTCTGGGCTAAAGCAAATACCGTTAAATTAGAGCCGCTTGGTGTAATTACCGTGATCGGACCAGCCAACTTCCCTTTCTCGCTTCCGGTGATGCAGTCCGTTTCCGCATTTTTATGCGGGAACACAGTTGCACTCAAACCATCCGAAAAATGTTCTCGTACTAACCGGATGCTGAACAAAATATTCACGGAAGCTGAAATTCCGGAAAAATATTTTTCGATTTTTGAAGGAGACGGTGATTCGGCTGAATTGTTAATTTCTTCCACGATTGTAAAAAAGGTGATCTTTACCGGCAGTTACCTCACCGGACGAAAAATTGCAGAGCTAGCAGGCAGGCACTTCAAACCGGTAATTTTAGAACTTGGCAACTCGGGCGGAGCGATTGTCTGTGGCGATGCGAATTTTAAAATGGCTTCAAAGGGAATTACCTGGAGCGCGTTTTACTCCAACTCTCTCTCGTGTGTTGGAACAAGGCGTTTGTTTGTGGAAAAAAGCGCGGCAGAAAGATTTGTCGGTTTACTAAAAACTGAAATTGAAAATATGAAAATTGGTTCTCCTGCCGATTTTACCAGCGATATCAGTAGAATAAGTAACACGAATTGTTCGAACAAATCTACCCTTTCATTCGGAGACGGAGTTGAAATCTGGGAGCCGGGTTCAGCAAAATCTTCGAATGATTTGGAAGCGGTTACTCAATTAATCATTTGCGAATATTCTGATTTGCGAAAGCAAGCATGTGAAGGAAACGGGCAGGAACTGCTCGTCTGTAAAGTTGATTCAATTGAACAAGCTGTCGAGGGCTTGAACAAGTCGCAATATGGTCTCAGCGCCTCTGTGTGGAGTAAAAATATTTCACGTGCGAAGAGAATTGCTAATCAGCTTGATGTTGGAATGGTATGGATCAACGATGCGAGCGCCGGTATGCCCGGGTTCCCGTGGGGCGGAACGAAACGCAGCGGTTGGGGACGGCTCTTCGCAAAAGAAGCAATTACGGAATTAACAAATATAAAAGTCATCAGCTCAGAACGGCGCCGGATTTCCAACCCAAAATTTTGGTGGTTCCCTTATAACAGATCGAAGTATGAACTAGTGCTTTCGGTGAATAAAATCAACTTCGGCAAATTTGAATTTAACGATGCCTGGGAGCTGGTTAAAATTATAATTAGATATTTGCTTTATCAAAAATAAAATATTCGTTTTCTAATTACACAACAGCTTTTGTTGAAGCTTTTTACAATCTCGGAAAGTTAAATTATTCTACCGACAAATATGATTATAGCGGTTAAGTATAAGGCTGTGGTTGAGGGATATGGTGGCGAACTGATTATACTCCCATGACGAGTAAAAAGACTTTAAACCGATAAATCGGTTAATTGTGTTTTTTGTGGTTTAAGCTCCCCAATGGATAAATCCATTGGTTAATGAGATAAATCTTTCAACAAGTAATACTCTCAAA
>JAHJTX010000115.1 GCA_018829545.1 Bacteroidota bacterium
AACGGCAGCGGGTTACCCAGCGGCGTTTACATATACACACTAAAAGTAAACGAATTCTCCCAAAGCCGTAAGATGTTGCTTTTGAAGTAATTTATTACTTCGAAAGTATCCCTCAGTTTTATTAGCGGGGCTGTTAATCAAGTAATATTTGTAGCACCCTCTACTAGCTATCAATTAATCAAAAATTGGCTATCAGTTTTAAAAAATGGACTAGTTAAAAATGACCTGTTCTAGCTATTGACTTTATCGCAGCGCTGTCTTATACTCCTACAGAAATAATTGTGTATCATTATTCGCGTATTAATAATTAGCGCCGGATACATTCCTCTTGCATTTTGTGAAATGTAAATTTGTGTCATTTAGTAAATACTTGAATTATTTTTACTGATTTATAAAGGAAAAACAGAATATTTCCTTTCAACACTTCTTCAAATTAGTTGGTGAGCTATATGAAAAAGTTGATCATTA
Source organism: Bacteroidota bacterium (assembly GCA_018829545.1). Lineage (GTDB taxonomy): Bacteria > Bacteroidota > Ignavibacteria > Ignavibacteriales > Melioribacteraceae > JAHJTX01. The sequence goes on from JAHJTX010000115.1 coordinate 469, forward strand.
TATTCTTTATTCCACTTCTAATATTTAGTCAAGATAATTCGCCGATGGAGTTTTTCCCTTGAAGCATTACATTTTATTTTTTTAGTGGAGTTAGTATGAAAATATTAAACATAATTTTATTTCTCATTTTAAGTAGTCTTTGTTTTGCACAGATTCAAATAGAATACTTAAATGATGTTCCGGAAGAATTTAAGGAAAAGTATTTTAGTCAAAAACGAGACTATAACCCTTTGCAAGTCGGTAATACCTGGCAGTATTATTATGAAGACAATAATGAATATTGGACAACAAAGATTGTCAAAGATAGTTTAATAAATGGTAACCAATACTTTAAGAAAATTTATTATGAAACTGATCCTCCAACTCGAAATTTTATTTCCTGGGAAAGAAATGATACTATAAGCGGTGTTTCGTTTATGCTTGATTTTCAAGATGCGAATCAGAATGGTAACTTCTTAGAGGAATTACCCCTAGATAGCTTAGAAAATCAATATTGGTCATATTATACTACCTATAAATACTCTTTCAATGCCCCCTTTTTCTGGTCAGGTGAAAAAACTACTCACGTCAAGGATACAAGTTGGGTAAGAATTGAAGGTGATACAGTAATAAGTAGATCCTTCGAGATAGTTGAACAATTTTGGATGGAAGAAATTATTGAAAAATTTGGAATATTTTGGAATTGGTCAGAATCACCTGCGAGATATTGCACTGGAGCCATTATTAATGGAAGACAATATGGGACTATCGTAAGTGTTGATGAAAATGTTAAAACAAAGCCAACCGGATTCTTTCTTGGAAATAATTACCCCAATCCATATAATCCAACTACTACAATAACTTATTCAATCCCTCAAACGCCAAATCAATCACTCGCAAAAATAAGACTATTAGTATATGACATACTTGGCAGAGTAATCGCAACGCTTGTTGATGAAATGAAACCAAGCGGTACCTATAGTGTTACCTTTAATGCACAAGGACTTGCAAGTGGAGTCTATTATTATGCCTTAATTTCAGAATCAAATGTAATTACAAAACCAATGATTTTAATTAAATAGAAGAGGTTTGACTAAAAAAAATCCTTACCAGTAATAGCAGTACCAGTAAGGATGAATGCAAATAAATTTACCCTATATCGCGTTTATTAAAGTCTCGTCAACTTTAATTTACAGCAGTGAATTATAAATAAATCGCGGAGTTAGATTATGAATAAGAACATATTACTTTTACTAATACTTGCTGCCTCTTCTTTTGTTTTCTCACAGACTATTGATCCTTATGACTATTTCCCGTCTTCTGTTGAAAACAGGTGGGAGTATTCTGTACAGGGTGGAGTATTATATACTGAACAGATTTTTAGAGATTCTGTAGATACAAATGGATGTAAATACCTTTTTGTGAATGCATATTACACTGGAGGAGCAAGTACTTATAATGAGCCCCCTCTATACAAAATTGATATATCATTTAATATTTTTATCTTTCCCACATATCATCATTTAAATTATTTGTGGTATAAATTAGATGCTGATAGCGGTGATTCATGGTGGGTAAAAAGACCTGATTCCACAACACCGGGAGAAAAAGCCTTTCTTACAAAAGTATATGATGGACTTGTATTAGGAAAGATCACTACTATTAAAAGAATCGAATACTATATGATGATGCCCGGGGATACTAACAGCACAGGGTTTTATCTTACTACTCGTGAAATAGCCTTAGGAATCGGGATGATATATGAATGGAAAGATGCGGTACAACCGGATTTTTTGATTGGAGCAATAATAGACGGGGATACGTTGGGGACTATTACTTCAGTGGAGTCAGAGATGACGAATAATTTAATGATTGATATAATTTTACATCAAAACTACCCTAATCCTTTTAATTCTACGACAAATATAAATTATTATTTACTAAACTCAGAATCTATAAAAATATCTATATACGATGTTTTAGGACGGGAAGTAGCTG
>JAHJTX010000116.1 GCA_018829545.1 Bacteroidota bacterium
TACTGGAGAAGTTAAAGCAACAAAATTTGTTGATGATGATGCATCTTTTTATGCTGATTTGAATACTGGCGGTAATCTTGGTGGGAATTGGGGAATTAACCATTTGTATAATAATGTAGGCTTGAATATCAGATCCGGATTAGCATATATTTTAAGGAATGAGGATAATAGTGGTGCGGAAATTTTTAGTGTAAGCAGCGCCGGTGCTATTAAAGCAAATGGTACAATTACTGCTTCTGGAGAAGTTAAAGCAACAAAATTTGTTGATGATGTATCAACGTATTATGTTGATCTAAACACCGGAGCAAATGTAAAAGGTGATTGGATATGGGATGGTGGATATATTAAAGTAGTTGGCTATAAAGGAATTACTTATGGCGCCTATGGATGGCTAAACAAGAATGGTTCTACGGGAAGCTCTTCCGGTACATATAATTATTCTATTACAGCAGAAAAAAGGATAAGTGCAGAAGAATTTAATGCCTACTCCGATATTAGAATTAAGGACGTTGTTGGTAAAAGCGACAATGTCGCAGACTTAAATATACTAAAGAAGCTTTCTGTAACAGATTATCATTTTATAGATCAGAAAATGAAGGGCAACGGCAATCAGAAAAAATTGATTGCCCAAGAAGTTAAAGCAATATATCCCCAATCGGTGTCAGCAACTACAGATTTTGTACCGAGCGTTTATGAAGATTGCCTTGCAGTAACTTTTAATGAAAAATCCAAACAAGTAACAATAACTACTAATAAAGAACATGGTTTCGCTGAAGGAGACAAAATTAGACTCTTCTACGAGGAAAATAAAGAAGAACTTAAAACCGATTTTGAAATAGTAAGTGTAAATGATGAACATTCTTTTGTTATCAAAAAAGAGTCCCCATTTGAAGGCGGTGTTTTTGTTTACGGCAAAGAAGTTAATGATTTTCTTTCAATTGATTACGACGCAATAGCGATGCTTAATGTAAGCGCAACCCAAAAACTAGCAAGTGATGTTGATATTCTTAAAGAACAAGTTGAAATGCTTGCAAAAGAAAACCATGAGTTAAAGGAAAGAAATGTTTCGCTGGAAAATGAATACGGCAGAATAAAAGAAAGTGTGGTTAAATTCGCCGAAATGATGAAGCGCGTTAGCGAATTGGAAGCAAAATTTGCAAAATATTCAAACAGCAGCGATGATGATTCCAGCACAATTATCTTAAAAACAGCAGACAATGGAACGACAGCAGTAACTGAAACAATGGAGCTAAATTAACAGCGGGTATTATTAATGACTCAATTTAATTTAATAATAATTCGTCATGTTAAGAGGAAGAATAATATGAAAACTAAAATTTTAGAAGCGTTTTGGTTACTGCTTTTGATTCTGTTGTCGCAGACAGCAATACATGCACAGCAGACTTGCGAGCCGAACTATTCCTTGCAGTATTTTGTGCCGGTAACCGCCACACCAACTGCAAAGGCATCCAATAGCCAATATAATTTGGCGTTAACAGTTGGGCAGTCTTTTACTGCAACCGCTACAAATATTACTAAAAATACTATGGTGATGGGCTTTTGGGGAAGGTATTTGCAGGAGCCCCGCCCGCCTATTGTTAGAGCAACTGACGGCGATTTTCAGGACATGGTACTTGTACAATGGACTGTGGAGGACGATGAAACTGGTCCGCCCGTTTCTGGGAATCAAGTAAAGCTCTACCGAAACGGATACATTCTAACAACATTACCCATTGAGCAGACCGATTATCAAGATCTAAATGTTTTCCCGGGAAAGCATTACACCTATGGCGTTACTACTACAAATAACATGGGCGAAAGTCATCGTGAAAACAATATAGGATTCATGAATCCCAATGGAGTGATAACAGGAAACATCAAAACACCGAGTGGTAATCCGCTATTGGATGCAAAGGTATTACTCACTCCAAATTTGGGGCTTTCTGCTTTATTTGACGGAAAAAGTTACGTCTATTTCTTCGACGCTCAAACAAGCGCGAACCGTCTTTTTAGCGGATTCGAGGGAAACTATACTATTGAAACTTGGTTCCGCTCCATCGATAATACTCAGCAGACAATTTTTGCCGCGGTGGATTCTGCCACAGCAAATAATTATGTGATGATTGAACTGACCGAAGATGGCAAAATGCGATGGCAGCACAGTTCAAAAGCAGGTGCAAGCGGCACATCTATTACCACTGTAAATTCTTATACGGGAACCACCGCCGAATGGCATCATCTGGCTGCAGTTTTTGAAGATAATGATATGACGATGTATATAGACGGTGCGATTGTGGGACATAATACAGCATCGGGTCCAATTAACGATGATGCAGAAATAATTATCGGCAAACGCAGTCCGCTGGCAAGTTCACATTTTTACAAAGGACGGCTTGACGATTTACGAATCTGGAAAGAAGCCCGTTCATGGGAAAATATTCGTAAATACATGGATATTACACTTTCCGGAGAGGAACGCAATTTGGCGGCTTATTGGAAGTTCGATGAAGTTAGCGGCGATATTGTTTTTGATCTTACCGAAAACAGCATCGATGGCAGCACGTGCGGTATGGAAAGGGACTTATTTAAAGCTCCCGTTTTCGTGGGTGCGCTAACTGATTCTTCCGGCAATTATGCTATAAAAGGTATTTATTACGCCGGCGGAACGTCATTTTCTGTAACGCCTCGCAAAGTTACTTCTATCGGCAGATCTTTAGAGTTTAATGGCTCGGATGACTTCGTTGAATTCGATAATAAACGGGTTAATTTAACAGACGACTACACAATGGAAGGCTGGTTTAAAACAGCTTCGGTTGCGAATCAAACTATATTCTCAGCAGGTAATCCGGAGGACGGTTCCAGCAGGATGAGCGTAGAGTTGGTTTCCGGTAAAGTAAAATTCAGCCATTTCACATCTTCGTTAAGTTCAGTAAAAACATTTAATGATGAGTTATGGCATCACTATGCGGTAACTTATGAAAACTCAACGATGAAGCTTTATATTGACGGCAAAGCGGAAGGAAGTTCATCCGCGGCTGTAAAAATAACCGACTTAAGCGAATTTGTGATAGGAAAAGCGGCGCCCAATGTTTCCACAAAGTATTTCAAAGGTTATTTAGATGAAATGCGAATTTGGGGCTATGCCCGTACTTTTGAACAAATCGGCGGGACCAAGAATCAAACGCTAACCGGAAATGAAGTTGGACTAAATAACTATTGGCAGTTCAATGAAGGAAGCGGAGAATTTGTAAATGACGGTATTAGCAATAGTGCTCTTGGGTCTGTTATTTCGGCAAATTGGTCAGAGGATATACCTTTAAACGAAGTATTCACACATAAATACGAGCCAGAAAGCAGGCAGGCAACATTAAATAACAGCAATACTGCAGTTGATAGAGTTGATTTTACGGATATTTCCCTTATTGCAGTAAGCGGTTATGCAAGATATGTTAATACTTCATGCATGATACCCGGCGCTATGATGCTGCTAAACGGCAAATCTTTTATTCCTCCGATTTATACCGACGAAAACGGCAAGTTCACAGTTGAATTAGAACCTGGTAAGTCCGGAGCATTACTTTCAGTGAGTTTCGAAGAACACGATTTCGTTCCGCCGTTTATAGAACTGCCCACAATTTCAAGACCGATTACCGCTTTGTATTTCAATGATAAGCAAACTTATAGCGTTGCGGGTAAAGTTGCGGGAGGCATCTGCGAATATCCAATCACGCCTTCTCAAGGGAAAATTACCGTTAGTTTTACATCGGTAAATGGATGTTATGACACAACAATTACTCCAAATTTAATATCGGGAATGTTCGAAGTTAAGGATCTTCCTCCACTGGTTTATCAAGTTTCGATAGATCACCCGGATCCCAAGATTGATGCATTTTTTACCGGAGATACTCTTTCGCTTAAAAAGAGCGACAGAGAATTAAATTTCATTTATCGCTCAAAACCTGAAGTTACAATTACCGGATTCCCAACTAACAATTCAGGAGTTCGTGTAATGGATATGCTCAAAGAATATACTTTGGATGTAAATATCTTTGAGAAGTACATCAATTACTCAAGCGGAGATACAAATACCTGTGCCGTTGAAATTGGCGCTGTAAAAATGAATAATCTTATTAGCGATAAAAATCGGGATACAACATATCAATTTACCAATGGGTTGTTTAAATTTACCGTAAAAGCCGGCAAACCGAATATACTAGCCGGAGGACAGCATCCATACCAAAAGAATATACAAGCAACTATTACAGATAAACTTGGGCGTATCGCAACCATAGAAGAATGGACGATTGTAACCGGAAATAGACCGCGTGAAACGTTCTTTTCAACAACATCTCCTGAAGTGCCTCTTATGATTATTCATAACCCGCCTGGGGATGGAAGCAAGGCATTTTGGGCATCGGGATCAACTATTGAACAAGCTGTAAGTTTTTCAGTAGTAAAATCCGATAGCGAAGGGGAGTTCGCTAAAGTTTCAGCCGGCGTTGATGTAACAACCAGCGTTGGGCTTGGAGCCGAAGTTGAATTTGAGGTTAATGTTACGGCGGACATTACTGAGACTTCCTCTGTTACAAGAAAAAATAATACCATGGATGAACAATCCTGGAAGTTTGAAACAACTGAGACAATCTCTACTGTTCCGCACAATGGAGATGTGTTTATTGGCGGCGCAATTAATATCCTATATGGCATAACAGATGTTTTGAGGCTGGAAGGAAGCACCGTCGTTGTCAAATCTGAGCCAATATTAGTTCCGAAAGGATTTGCAACAAATTATGTCTATTCGGAAAAGTACATTAAAGAGGTAGTAATCCCTAGTCTGATAATAACCAATGATACTACCTCAGCCGAAACGTGGAGAAAATATCTAGCTACCAATACGGCAAATAAATCTTCTGCAACATTTATTGAAAACAGAACGTTCGATGCTGGAACAGTTTATGAACAAACACATACTGAAACCATATCAAAAACCACAACATGGGCGTTTGAACTGGAACTCGAGTCGGGCACAGTTGCTGCGCTTGGGCTCGAAACAAACGGCGTTGGCGTGAATGGCGGAAGTAATGTTACATTTAAATTGACATCGGGCAAATCGGAAACAAATGCTGAAACAACATCAAACACTTTTGGATATAGTTTTGCTGATGATGATAACGGCGACGCTTTTACAGTGGATATACTCACCGATGAAACCTACGGTTCGCCGGTATTTAAAGTTGTAAGTGGAGCAAGTAGTTGTCCATGGGAACCTGGAACTGTGCCCTATGATAATCCTTCTTTGAGTATTACGCCTGCCTTGCAAAGCAATATTCCTTCCGGCGATCCGGCAGTGTTTAATCTGAGTGTAGGAAATTTGAGCCAGATGGACGCAACTAGAAATTATTGGTTGCGTGTGATTAACGAAACTAATACTAATGGAGCGCAGATTAATATAAATGGTGTTCCACTGGAAGATAACTTCACTTATTTTATTCCAGCAGGTCAGTCCGTAAATTCTGTAATGACGGTCTATCGTGGACCGGAGGCTTATGAATACAACAACATCAAACTTCAACTGGTTTCACCCTGTCAATATGAGTGGTTCATCTCAGGATTCCCTTTGATGCAAGCCGATACGGTTTCATTCTCGGTGCATTTTCAGGTTCCTTGCAGCGAAATTGATATAGCCGTTCCGGAAGATAACTGGCTTGTTGTAGGAGCTAATGCAGAAGATACACTTTGGGTAACTCTGAACGGATATACAAGAACAAGTTCCGATTTAACAAATCTAGAGCTGCGCTACCGCAAAGCGGCAGCCGGAGGAAGTGCTCCGGTACCTGGAATTCAAAAACAGTCGGCGGCAATCTCAAAGGAAACACAGGACAATTTCAATATTAAAGCAGCAGGCAGAAATGATGAACCAATCGCGAGTGATTGGTTCGTAGCCGCATCAATCCCTGCGGCTCAGTTGATTGATGATTACATTCTTGTTCCCTGGAATATAAACCCCTCCATTGTTATTGACGGGAAATACGAGCTGCAGGCTGTAGCAATTTGCTCAGGCGGCAAAGCTCCCGGTAAATCAAAAATTATTACTGGAATTATAGACCGTCAGCCTCCTAAGGTTCTTGGGGCGCAGTCTCCCGCAGACGGTGTTTTGGATGCAAACGATGAGATTCAGATCTTTTTCAACGAATCTGTTGAATGCGGTATTCTTAACCCAGGTGCAGGGGATATTAAACTTTTCAATACCGTTACAAGTGAAGCAATTGATTTTAGCTACACGTGCGGTGGAAATACAATAGTCATAAAGCCTGAAATTCAAAACTACTTCATCGAAAATCAAACTCTAAGAGCTGAAGTAAAAAACATTCAGGACAAATACGGAAATGCTTCTCCTCAAACATTTATATGGGAATTTTTCGTAAACCGCAATGCAATTACTTGGAGAGGAGGCGGAATTAATGACATTGTAATAAACATCGACCAATCCTACTCTACAACTAAGCAGCTTGTAAACACAGGAGGCAGCAACCGATCCTTCAAAATCATTGGCGGCAGAGCTAGTGCAACTCCGGAATCTGATCCACTTCCAATTCCGGCTTGGCTGACTGTTATACCAACTGATGGAATAATTACACCGGGAAACGAATTTACTGTAACAATAAAATTGAATGATGATACAAATTTTGGAGAGTACCAAACTACTCTTTACGCCGTTGGTAATAACGGAGACGAACCGCTCACTATCGATATCAGAAAGCTGTGCTATCCGCCGGCGTGGACGTTCGATCCATACAGCTACGAATATTCAATGACTATCACTGCGACTCTTTCAGTTGAAGATGAACTCTCCGATGATAATTACGATATAGTTGGAGTATTTGTTGGAGAAGAATTGCGCGGAATGGCAAATGTACATTACGTGCCTTCTTTGGATGGTCTAGCAAATACACATCCTTACGAAGTATTCATAAATGTATTCAGCAATATGTCTACCGGCGAGCAGTTGAATTTTAAGGTTTGGGATGCTTCTGAATGTAGAGAATTAGGAATGATTGAGGAGAAATATAGTTTCAATGCGAATCAAATTATCGGCACTCCTACAAGCCCTGTAACAATTAATGCTACAAAGCAGATACTTTCCAGAACAGTATTTCCGAAAGGATGGAAGTGGTTCTCAATAAATCTTGAATCCTCAGACATGTCGGCAAAAAATCTTTTGGGCTCCTTGAATTCATCAAGCGGGGGTTATATAAAGAGCCAAACCCAATTCAGTCAATTTGTTCCACAATATGGCTGGCAAGGCTCGCTCCAAAATTTAAATTCAAAATCAATGTATATGATGCGTCTAGCGAAAAAGGATACTTTAGAAATTGTGGCATATCCTGCAAATGTAGAAACCGACACAATCAGCATAGTAAAAGGCTGGAACTGGGTTGGCTACACGCCTCAATCCAGTATTGAAGTAAACCAAGCGCTTGCTTCACTTAAAAGAGCAACCACAGGTGATTTAATAAAGAGCCAGTTGAAATATGCTCAGTTTATTGAAGGACTAGGGTGGATAGGAAGTCTTCAATTTATGGATCCGAAGTTGGGGTATTTGATGTATTCAATGAATCCCGGCAAACTCCTTTATCCGTTTTTTGAAAATAACAACATGGGCGGGTTCGCCAAATCAAATACTGAGACGGAGGTGAAAGCAAATCCCGGCTGGGCAGTCAATCCCGAGAACTACCAGTATAATATGACTGTAACGGGAATTGTAAAACTCAATGATAACCGATCCGATTCATCTGCCCATGTTCTCGCTGCATTCGCAGGCGATCCTGCAAATTCTGACAGCAGCATGTGGGAATGCCGCGGTGTTGCCGAAGCGCTATATATTCCTCAGTACGACGCTTACATGTTTTTCCTGATGGTTTACGGAAATGAAAATGATGAAAAAATTCATTTCAAATATTATGACTCGAATGAAAACCTTGAGTATTACATAACCTCTGAAATTAATTTCGAAGATAATACGATACTCGGATCAGTAGAGAATCCATATGAATTTACGGCTCTGCCGCTTTCCATCGGAGATCAGGGTTATATACCTATAGTGTTCAGCCTTGGAGATAATTATCCAAACCCATTTAACCCAGCAACAAAAATAGGTTATGGCGTTCCGAACGAAAGTAGAGTTGAAATTATAATCTACAATCTGCTGGGTCAAAAGGTAAAAACATTGGTTGCTAAGGATCATACTCCAGGTTACTTCTACGCACTCTGGAACGGAAGAAATGATGAAGGACAGATGGTTTCCACAGGCGTCTACATATATACAATGCAAGCAGATAAATTTATAGACGTGAAAAAAATGATTTTATTAAAGTAAGCAGCCACTAAAGCCGCTTCTCATAGGAGATGCGGCTTACATAAAAAAAAAGTAAATGAACTTACAAATTAAAGCGATTGCTGTTATGCTAAAGGGAATTGGAATAAAAACATATATCTTTTTACTACTGTCGGCGTCCATTTCATTCGCAGACTCTCCTACTTGGAGCGTTAAAACGGCGGATTACGAAATGTCGGCAAGTATGACGGCTCAGTTGTATTTGGATAAAACAATTGTAACCGGAGCCGGAAACATGGTGGGCGTATTTTCTGGCGATAGCTGCAGAGGTGTGGCAACACCCATTTATACATTGGGCAAATGGTACTATTTTATTACCATTTACTCGAATGAAGTTAATGAGAAGCTGAAATTAAAAGCATATCTTGCTGCGGAAGATACGGTTTTAGATATCAAGGAGACTTTAGTTTTTCAGCCGAATGCAATATTTGGCAGGTTTGAAGCGCCGTATGAACTTAATACATTTTTAAATTACGATTTTACACCCGCATTGAGCGCAATTCCAGATCAAACAATTGAAGTTGGAGAGTCATTCAAAGCAATTCCGCTTGCGGATTATCTCTCGCAAAACGATAGCGATCCCGTAATTTTTAATTATTCCGGGAATAACTCGCTGACCGTAATAATCAATCTGAATAATGTCGCAACAATTACGCCGCCATCTTCTAGCTGGACTGGAACTGAAAAAATAATTTTTACTGCTGTAGAACAAACAGCTAACGGATTAAGCGCAGCGGATACTGCGATGTTTACTATTCTTCCGCAAGACCATCAGCCAATACTCTCAGCCATTCCCGGTCAAACAATCGGTTACTTCGGTAATTTCACGCCGATTAATTTGAATTATTATCTCTCTGAGCAGGATGGGGATTTAGTAAAATGGGATTATTTATTCACATCAAAAATTGGAACCAACGCCAAACCTTCGTGGGCTGTAGATGCATTCAAATATCAATCCTCAATGACAATCACTGCAAAAGTTCAAAGCAAAGGAAAATTTGCACAATCAGGCGATCTTTTATTGGGAGCTTTTGCGGTTGATCATGAAACTACTCCTTCATCTTGGGAATGCCGCGGAGTTGCTTCACCCGTTAGCTTTGCAGATTCTTGGGAGTATTACTTAACTATTTATTCCAACACACCAGGCGAGGAAATTGTTCTTCGCTACTTTGATGATAATATTAAAAGCATTTTACCCGTTAAAGAAAAATTAATATTTGCAACTAACGCAGTTTATGGCTCACCACTTAATCCTTTGAATCTGAATGCCGGGAATATCATTATTAATATAGCTCCGGGGGATATAGCTATACTAGAAATCATAGATTCATCATGGGTTGGAAGTGAAACTGTAAAATTCATCGCTGCCGATTACGGAACAAGAAATGCTTACAACGACACTGCTTCCGCAACTTTTAAAATCATTCCGGATCATCACCCAATAGTTGGCGCAATTAAAAATCAGACTATTGAATCGGGAAGGGCATTTACAAGTTTCGACCTGGATAATTATTTAACCGAAATAGATGGAGAACCGGTTATTTGGAGCAAGCAAGGGAATGCAAATTTGCTTGTCTCGATTGATAATAATAATATGGTTACAGTAAGTCCGGTTAGCGTTAATTGGATTGGGAGCGAGTTGATTACATTTATTGCGAAAGACAATACCGCTAATGGATTGAGCGGCTCAACTTCTGCGAGGTTTACAATTTTACCTGCGGATCTGCCGCCGGTTGTCGCTGGTATTCCCTCCCAAACAACAGGTTTAGGATCAAATTTCGCAAAGATTAATTTAGACGATTATTTAACGCGTAATGATAATGACAGCATTTCCTGGAGCTATAGTTTTTCTAAGCCAACAGAAACCGATACAATCCCCCAATGGAATGTTAATGCAGGGGATTTTGAAAATACAATGACAATTACTGCCTTAGTAAACTCGCGGGGTAAAACCATGACTGACGGCAATTTTCTTCTGGCAGCTTTTGCAGAGGATACAGAAAAACCTGAAGCTCTATGGGAATGCCGTGGTGTTGCCGCGCCCGTAAAATCTATGAATTCATGGATGTATTTTCTAATAATTTATGCCAATAAGGATGGTGAAAAAATCCGGTTTAAATTTTATGACAATAAAGCGCAAAAAGTTTATCCAATAAAGCAAAGGTTAAATTTCTTATCCAATGTTACAATTGGGAACCCTGCGCAACCATCAAATCTTGACGCCGGTTTTTTGTTGATTTCTATTGATAAAAATACGAATGCAAATGTTGAAATTGTTGATTCAAAGTGGACAGATAGCGAAAGTGTTTGGTTCATCGCTACCGACGTTGGGTCAATTCACAATTACTCCGATTCAGCAAAAGTAAATTTTACCGTTGCCCCCGACCATGCGCCAAGTGTAAGCGGCATTCCGGATCAACATGTCGAATCCGGCAATTTATTCACAGTCTTCGATTTGGATGACTATCTGTATGAATTGGACGGTGAAGCGGTTATTTGGTCGGCATCCGGATTTACCAATTTACAAGTTGTAATAAATAATCAAAATCAGGTTACGGTAACGAGCGTTATATTGGGCTGGACAGGCAGCGAGTCAGTGATTTTTAAAGTAACAGACAATAAAACAAACGGATTCTTCAGTTCAGATACGGCACGGTTCACTATTTCCGCGCTCGATCATGCGCCGGAAATATTAGAAATCCCGGAACAATTCATTAACCCAAGCCGCAAATTTCCTGCATTAAATTTGAATAATTATTTATCGGAAATAGATGGAGATAGTGTAGAATGGTCTTATATGTTTCCGGTAAATGCTAATCCCATTGATAAACCGGATTGGAACGTGAACTCGAATAATTACGAACAGACTATGACTGTTACTTCCACAGTGGTATCTCGCGGTAAAACAGTTCAAAACAGCGATAATCTTTTAGCGGCTTTTTCCGGAAGCGAATGCAGAGGCGCAGCGTCTCCGCAGAGTGTGGGTAGTAACTGGGTGTATTTCCTCACGGTTTACTCTAACACTTCAGCAGAAAATATCAATTTCAAATTTTACGACGCTAACAATAAGATAATACTGCCTGTTAAAGAAACTCTCCCGTTCTCAGCAAACGAAATTCACGGTGATCCATTACAACCTGTCAATTTAAATGCTGGCGTAATAATCGCAAATATCAACGGAGCCAATGTTGCTTCAATTAGTATTTTGGATACAAGCTGGGTTGGGATTGAAGAAGTTCAATTTATTGCGAAAGATTTTGGCACTCTGCACGAATATGAGGATTCCCAAATCGTAAAATTTAATTCCATTGAAGTGAAATCCAACAACAGACCGACGATTAAACGAAAAATAACCGACAAAACGATTTATGAAGATAGCGGAAAGAACCTAATTGAAAAAGATTTGAATGATGTATTTGTGGATGTTGATAACGATAAACTATCATTTAGCGCAACTTTAACTGGGAATTCTATAAACGCAACTATTAGTAATGATAGTCTATTCCTAACCACAAAAACAAACGCTAATGGAATAAATTTTATTGTGGTTACGGCAAGTGACGGAGACTTAGACGTATCCGATACTTTGAATGTAATAATACTTCCGGTGAACGATCTGCCTTTTTTTGTAAATCTACCGGATTCAATATCATTTCTAAACGATACCAATTATACAATTTCACTTTTTGAACATATCGTAGATGTAGAGACAGAGGTTTCATTATTGATATTTGATTTTACAGTTAGTAATGATTCGCTAAGCATCAACTATGATGAGCAATTTGGTATGCTGAAATTATCGGCACATCCAAATTTTTCCGGTGACACCGAACTTTATATCTCGGTGACTGATTCAGATTCTGCAATAGTTAGAGATACTATAGATGTTAAAGTAGATTTTCCTACCGGCTTAGATCATTATTTCGAAACAATCCCTCAAGAATATGTGTTGTTCCAAAACTATCCGAATCCGTTTAACCCATCAACAAAGATTAAATTTGGAATACCAAGAGAATCAAATGTGAGACTTGAGATACTCAACATTCTCGGTCAAAATGTTGCAACACTTGTAGACCGCAAACTTGCACCAGGTTATTATGAATTTGAATTTAATGCCCTAAGCCTCTCAAGCGGAATTTATTTATACCGATTTCAGTCCGTTGATTTCACATCGGCAAAAAAAATGTTGATACTCAAATAAGCTTTGGAACTTCTCTTCCGGAAATTAGCAGATTAGCATTTTTGCCAAATAGAATTAGACTCTTTTCAATTTTTAGTAATGATGATTGACCACTCCTTAGTCATTAATCACCCAAAGGCATGAGGGCTGAATTCCCCGCCTTTTATTCCATCGGTAGTTAAGCCCTGGTGGGCAGGTTGCTACGAATATAAACGGATAATTCAGCAAGATACTCGCTTGCTTGCAGCGGGGGGTTTCATTTTGCTCCCTTCTAGATTTGGATATATCTATCGCCGAGTTGGGGTTAAATAATTTACGAGGATGTGAAGTATCTGGCTCAATTATATAATATTATACTCGACGCTGCTCTAAAGAAAATATTTTGGGAATCATATTTCTTGACATTTTAGGTTAATAGATATATTTTTGTATCCTTTGTGTGAAAAAAAACTGACAATTTGGAGATTTAGGATTTGAAACAGGAAAAAATCACAAGATTTATCAGAACTGAAGATGCAAACAGTAAGTGGTTTGTTGTTGATGCTACTGACAAAGTTCTTGGTAGATTAGCTACAGAAATTGCTCGAGTTATTAGAGGCAAACATAAACCCATCTTCACACCTAACATGGATACCGGCGATTTTGTTATTGTTGTAAATGCAGATAAAATCAAGATGACGGGAAAAAGGGAATTACAGAAAACCTATTTCTCACATTCAGGATATCCTGGCGGCGTTAGAAATACTTCATATTCCGAATTGAAAGAAAAGGCTCCGGATATGATTATTCATAAAGCTGTTAAGGGAATGTTGCCGAAAAATAGACTTGGCAGACAATTAATTAAGAAGTTAAAAGTATACGCTGATGCGAATCATCCGCATTCAGCTCAAAAACCAGAAACCTTGAGTTTTTAATTTAGGAAAATTAATGGCAGATAAAATTTTTGTTGGACGAAGAAAAAATGCCGTTGCAAGAGTAATTCTTAGAAACGGAACCGGAAATGTTAAAGTGAACAAAAGGGAGTTCGAGAATTATTTCCCGCTTAAAACAAACCGCGAGGACGTACTCTTACCTTTAAGAGTTACCGAAACATTAGGCAAATACGATATTCTTGCTAATGTACAGGGCGGTGGATTTTCGGGACAATCTGAAGCAATCAGACTTGGAATTGCAAGAGCGCTTGTTGAAATTAATCCCGAGTTCAGAGCTCTCTTTAAAGTTGACTCTTTGTTAACAAGAGATCCAAGAATGGTTGAACGTAAAAAATACGGACAGCCTAAAGCAAGAAAGCGTTTCCAATTCTCAAAGAGATAGTAGATACTTTTTTTGTCTTGAAATTTTTAACGGGTGACTATGCCGCCCATTTTTATAAATCATACTTCTTGATTTGTCCCCTGTGTCCTTCAAAAAAAATAGGATTAAAGGCAAAGAAGATGGAAGTAGAAGAATAACAGGAGTAAAAATGCCGCTAGTTGAATTAACTCAACTTATCGAAACAGGTGCACACTTCGGGCACTTAACACGCCGCTGGAATCCCAAAATGAAACCTTACATTTTCATGGAAAAGAATGGGATTCATATAATTGATCTTAAAAAAACACAGGCTGCAATTGACCACGCTGCCAAAAATTTATCTGCTATTACTGCCGAAGGGAAAAGAATACTTTTCGTCGGTACAAAAAAGCAGGCAAAAGGCGTAATCTCATCCGAATCGAAACGATGCGAAAGTCATTGGGTAAGCGAAAGATGGCTCGGCGGAATGTTGACAAACTTCTCAACAATCCGCAAAAGCATTAAACGTCTACAGAACATTGATAAAATGGAAACAGACGGCACATTCGAAAAAATTACCAAAAAAGAGCGATTAGAACTTTCGAGAGAAAGAGAAAAACTTAGAAAAATCTTAGACGGTGTTGAGCATTTAAATAAACTGCCAGGCGCACTTTTTATTGTTGATATTAAAAAAGAATCAATCGCCGTTAAAGAAGCGTTGCGTTTGAATATTCCGATTTTTGCAATTGTGGATACAAACTGTGACCCTGATAATATTGATTATATTATTCCCGCAAACGATGATGCTGTTAGAACAATAGAATTGATAATGAGAGTTATGGCAGATGCTGTTAAAGAAGGGCAGGCAAAAGCTGCAGAATTGAGAGCAAATGAGTCTGCAGAAAAAGAAAGAGTTAAAAAGGAAAGAGAAGAATCTGAAGAAGGTGATAAAGATGGCAAAGTTAAAGTGCGTAGAGTTAAACTAGATTCTCCGGCAAAAAAAGGCGGAAGAACAAGAAAAGTTTCTCCTTTTAGAAATGAGCCTAAAAAAACAGAAGAATCTGTGAGTAAAGAAAAAGCGGCTGAAAAAGGCGGATCAAAAGAATAATAATTGAGAATAAATAAAGGATTATAATATAATGGCAATTAGCGCAGTACAAGTTAAAGAGTTGAGAGATAAAACAGGCGCTGGAATGATGAATTGCAAAAAGGCATTAACAGAAGCTGACGGCAATTTTGAAAAGGCAATTGAAATTCTTAGAAAAAAAGGCGCTTCAGTTGCGGCAAAAAGAGCAGAACGTGATGCCAATGAAGGTATTGTTAAAACTAAAGTTTCCGACGATGGGAAATTCGGTGTTATTTTGGAAGTGAACTGCGAAACCGATTTTGTGGCAAAGAGTGATGATTTCGTAAATTTTGCAGAGTTCGTTCTAAACGCAATTGTTAGTGAAAAACCTGCTGATGTAGAAGCTCTAAAATCTCTCACTTTTGATGGAAAAGTTGTTAACGATGAGTTAACAAATATTACAGGCAAAATTGGTGAGAAAATTGAAATCTCACGATTCCAACTTGAAGAAGGCGATGATTTAGCTTTGGTTGATTATATTCATCATGGTGCGAAACTTGGTGTATTAGTTAAAGCGGAGAACGTTGGAAACGTGGATTATTCAGTTCTCTCTTCAGTACTAAAAGACGTTGCTATGCAAGCCGCTGCAATGAAGCCAAGATTTCTTTCCGTAAGTGAAGTTCCAAATGAAGTAATTGAAAAAGAAAAAGAAATCTATAAAGAAGTTGCAAAGAAAGAAGGCAAACCGGATCATATATTAGATAAAATTGCTGATGGTAGATTAAATAAATTCTATCAGGAAGTTTGTCTGCTTAAGCAAGCTTATATTAAAGAAAATGCAAAAACGATTGCAGATGTAATTGCAGAGTTTAATAAAGCAAATTCCAGCGAGGTTAAACTGACGGCATTTTTCCGATATCATCTAAGCGATGAAAACAAGTAATTTTCCTTTAAAGGTCTTATTTTTAGTGAGACCTTTTTTTTATTATATTGGATGCAAATATGGTTAAAGAATTGAAGTATAATAGAATTCTCCTGAAACTTAGCGGTGAATCGCTAATGGGCGGTAAGGGTCATGGTATAGATCCCCAAATGTTGGATTTTTTTGCGAGGGAGATTAGGAAAATACACGAACTTGGTGTTCAAATTGGAATTGTAATCGGCGGCGGGAATATTTATCGCGGTCTTAATGCAGCAGAACAGGGCATAGATCGTGTAACCGGCGATCATATGGGAATGCTTGCAACAATGATCAACGCTTTGGCTTTGCAAAATACTCTCGAAAAAAACGGCATGTTCACCAGACTTACAAGCGCCATTCAAATGGATGAAATTGCCGAACCATATATCAGAAGAAGAGTTGTTCGCCATCTTGAAAAAGGTAGAATTGTAATTTTTGGCGCGGGTACGGGTCATCCTTATTTTAGCACAGATACAGCCGCTTCGCTGCGAGCCGTAGAAATAAAAGCGGATGCAATAATAAAAGGAACAAGAGTTGATGGTGTTTATGATTCTGATCCGGAGAAAAATCCCGATGCAGCCTTCTTTAACGAGATTTCATACAGCGATGTGATGAACAAAGATTTGCGCGTTATGGATTTAACAGCGATAAGTCTCTGCAAAGAAAATAGTTTGCCGATTATAGTATTTAACATTAACATCGAAGACAATTTATTGAAATTGATTACCGATGGAAATATCGGGACTTCGGTTGGGCATTACGATTTGAACAGCACTAACTTAATTTAAATATAGAGGTAATCATGAATAATCCAGCGATTGATGAAGCAAAGTCCAAAATGGATAAATCAATTGAAGCATTTAGGCATGAAATTGCGAAGATTAGAACAGGTAAAGCAACAACTGCACTTCTCGATGGAATTAGAGTAGATTATTATGGCGCACCTTCTCCTTTGAGTCAAGTTTCTAATGTATCCGTTCTTGATGCCCACACTCTTTCAATTACCCCGTGGGAAAAATCAATGGTTCTTGTTATTGATAAAGCAATATTAACCGCAGATTTGGGACTTAATCCTATTAGTGATGGAACGAATATCAAAGTTCCAATACCGCCTTTAACCGAAGAAAGACGCAAAGACCTGATGAAACTCGTTAAAAAATTCGGAGAGGATGCAAAAATTGCCGTTCGAAATGTGAGAAGAGAAGCAAACGATAAATTGAAAAAAATGGAAAAAGAAAAAGAACTTTCTGAAGATCTAAGACACGATGCGGAAAACGAAGTTCAAACCATAACCGATAACCATATAAAAAACATTGATGGCATCATTTCTCATAAAGAAAAGGAAATTATGGAAGTTTAGTAAAAAGTTTCCCGTGTTAATAAGCCGGTATTTATGCCGGCTTTTTCGATTTAAAACCACAGTTTATCACCAAGAAATTCAAATTTACGTCAAGAGAATGTGTTGTTCAAAAACAAATAAGTTTTTTGTTTTGATTCGGAACGATATTTCATAATTTTCATGTGTAAATTAATTAGCCTCTAACTCAAAAGTTTATGAATAAGGAGAATTCCGATGAGCGTTACTAGAGAAGAAGCCCTTCTTTATCATTCAGAAGGAAGAAAAGGAAAGATTGAAGTTATACCTTCGAAACCATGTTTCACGTCAAGAGAACTATCGTTAGCCTATACGCCAGGCGTTGCAGAACCCTGTCGCGAAATTGAAAAAGACGAAGAACAAGTTTACAATTACACCGCAAAAGGAAATTTGGTTGCTGTAGTTTCAAACGGAACTGCCGTATTGGGACTTGGCGATATTGGAGCCGCTGCGGGCAAACCTGTAATGGAAGGCAAAGGTGTTCTGTTCAAAAGATTTGCTGATATTGATGTATTTGATATTGAATTGGATACTAAAGACCCCAAAGAAATTATTAGAGCTGTTCAATTAATGCAGCCAACTTTCGGAGGAATTAACCTCGAAGATATTAAAGCCCCGGAATGTTTTTACATCGAGGAAGAATTAAAAAGAACGTGCACAATCCCAATTTTCCACGACGATCAGCACGGTACCGCAATAATTTCTTGCGCTGCTCTAATTAACGCCGCTGAAGTTGCTGGAAAAGATCTCAGTAAAGTTCGAATAGTTGTTTCGGGCGCCGGGGCTTCGGCAATTGCCTGCTGCAACCTTTATCAAAAAGCAGGAGTGCTAGCAAAAAACATATATATGTTTGATACCAAAGGATTGGTTCATAAAGACCGTACTGATCTTAACGAATTCAAAATTGCTTATGCTGGTGAGAACAAATATAAATCACTTGATGATGCAATGGTTGGAGCTGACGTATTTGTTGGTTTATCGAAAGGAAATATTGTTTCCAAAGCAATGGTAAAAAGCATGGCAGATAATCCAATTATTTTTGCCATGGCAAACCCTGATCCTGAAATCTTATACTACGATGCAAAGGAAGTCCGTGAAGATTTAATAATGGCAACGGGCAGAAGCGATTTTCCGAATCAAGTAAATAATGTTCTTGGATTCCCATTTATTTTCAGAGGAGCGCTGGACGTACGCGCTAAAGCAATTACCGAAGAAATGAAAATGGCAGCCGTTCTTGCTTTAGCTAATCTTGCTAAGGAACAAGTTCCGGATAATGTTATTAAAGCATACGGTGGAAAGGATTTTGCATTTGGTCCAGAATATATCATCCCAAAACCATTCGATCCAAGAGTGCTGTGGAGTGTTGCTCCTGCGGTTGCTAAAGCGGCAATTGATTGCGGCGTAGCGCGCAAGCCAATCACCGATTGGGAAGCTTATAAATACGAATTGAAACAAAGGCTCGGTTATTCGCAAGAAATTATGCGGCTTATGATTCACAAAGCTCAAAAAAATCCTAAGCGCATCGTTTATCCGGAAGGCGAGGAAGAAAAAATAATCCGCGCTGCAAGCGCCGTTAAAATTGATCAAATCGGTGATCCGATATTGCTTGGGGATGAAGAAATAATTAGTCAAAAAATTGCCGCATTGGAATTTGACCCGGCTAATTTTACAATTATCGATCCGTTGAAACATCCCGATCTTCGTGAATACGCTACTCAGTTTTATAGAAAGCGCCATAGAGAAGGAGTTACGCAGAGAAGAGCAAATGAGTTGATGAAAGAGTCTACTTATTTCGGATGCATGATGGTTTCATCCGGGAATGCAGACGCCCTAATCGGTGGAATGACTGCGCACTATCCGGATACAATTAGACCGGCATTACAGTGCATCGGTATTAAGGATGGAATCAAAGTGGTCTCCGGATTATATATTGTAATCGTTAACCGAAAAGTATTTTTCTTCGCAGACGCGACCGTTAATATAGATCCAACTGCCGAGCAACTTGCAGAAATAGCAATTAG
The DNA here is from genome assembly GCA_018829545.1 of Bacteroidota bacterium. Classification (GTDB taxonomy): domain Bacteria; phylum Bacteroidota; class Ignavibacteria; order Ignavibacteriales; family Melioribacteraceae; genus JAHJTX01. The sequence continues at coordinate 19,271 of JAHJTX010000116.1, forward strand.
CGCTGCGGATACTGCGAGCGGGTTTGATATTGAGCCAAAAGTTGCCATGCTTTCATTTAGTAACTTCGGCAGCGTTAAACATCCTGAATCCTTAAAAGTGAAAAAAGCGGCTCAATTAGTTAACGAACTAAGACCTGATATTATCTGCGATGGTGAAATGCAAGCTGATACTGCAGTAGTATCAGAAATTCTAGAAAAAGA
>JAHJTX010000117.1 GCA_018829545.1 Bacteroidota bacterium
TACTCACAAACGCAAAAAAAGATTGCGTAAAAATAGACATAAAAAGAAATTAAGATAGCGATCTAAGCCAACTTAGCTCAGTTGGTAGAGCAATTCATTCGTAATGAATAGGTCGCCGGTTCGACTCCGGCAGTTGGCTCGCATCTCTTTTTCTTCCCTCAATCCAGGCATTTTTTTTCTTATTAATCAAATTCACCGATTCGAAAAAGTCTCAGAATTATTTCCAGTTATAAATCAATGCGTTAAGGAAAGCCGGAATTAATCAAGCATACGTTTACTCGCCCATAATAAATCATCATAAAAAAATTATTTAAGGCAAATATTTGAATGTTTTTTCTTGACATTCGTATAAAAATTGAGTTATTTTGTTCCCCAGTGGAGAAAAATGTTGAATTTTCCCTAATGGTGTCAAACTATGTTTTTAGGAAGCTTTAAATATTCGATCGATCCCAAAGGACGAATAAGCATACCGGCAAAGCTAAGGAAGTTTGTTGCGTCGGATGCTAACGATACTTTTGTGATGACCCGGGGGACAAAAAAGTGTATCGTTATCTATCCAATGAATCATTGGCAAGATTTAGTTGCAAGTAAATTGAACAAATTAAATCCATTCGATCCTAAAGATGCCCAATTCCTTAGAATGTTTCTTCAGCCGGCTGCTGAGGATAAATTTGATTCTCAATCCAGATTAATGATTCCAAAAAATCTAATTGAATTTGCAGGTATTAAAAAAGACATAATGATTCTAGGCGTCAACCAATTCATGGAAATTTGGGACCCTGACATCTACGAAAATTATCTCAAGGAACAGCAACAGTCTTACGACGAAATTGCTAAAGAAGTGATGAATATCTAAAGATGAAGTATCACGAGTCCGTACTCTTAAAAGAGTCTGTCGAGAATTTAGTTACAACTCCTTCGGGAAAATATTTTGAAGGAACAATCGGATTCGGAGGACATTCAGAAAAAATTTTAGAAAAGCTCAACGCAGATGCAATGTTCATTGGAACGGATAAGGATAAAAAGGCATTTGAGTTCTGTGTTGAAAAATTTAAGTCGGATTCCCGAGTAAGCCTTTATAATGCGGGGTTTACCAATATTGGAACAATTTCAAAAATTGAGTTCATTGATAAATTTGACGGAATATTTCTCGATTTAGGAATCTCGTCTTATCAGATTGATGATTCGGAAGCTGGATTTACATTTCGCGAAGAAGCCGATTTGGATTTGAGGATGGATAAAAAATCCACGCACAAAGCTTCAGACATTATCAATTACTACGAAGAGAAAGAAATTGCGGATATAATTTATAAATACGGAGAAGAAAAAAACTCAAGAGCTATTGCAAGAAGAATAATTGAAAAAAGAAATGAAGGAAAAATTAATTCCACTTTGCAGCTTGCAAAAATAATTGAGGAAGTTACAAATCCTCGATTCGTTAATAAAACTCTCACGAGAGTTTTTCAGGCTCTTAGAATATTTGTTAATAACGAACTGGAAGAATTAAAAATATTTCTCTCCGGTTCTATTTCGTTATTAAAAACCGGCGGAAGATTATGCATAATCACATTTCATTCATTAGAAGATAGAATTGTGAAAGAATTTTTTAAATATGAAAATCTCTCCTGCGTTTGCAGTACGGATTCGCCGGTATGCATTTGCAGCAAAGTGCAGACGTTAAAAATCATTACACGTAAACCAATTACTCCTTCCGAGGAGGAATTGGGAATTAACAAAAGATCGAGAAGCGCTAAACTTCGGGTTGCGGAAAGGATATGAGCGTAAAGAAAAATTCATTTCTGCCCAACCTAATTGCAGGTTCTGCAATCATTTTTTTTGCGCTTTTGATTTATTTGCTTTCTTTGACTGAGATAAAATCTCTAAACAAAGAAAAAGACTTGCTCGAAGCAAAACGTGCGGGACAAATGAATGAGGTTGAGATGAAATTGGTTGAGATTCAAAAACTTTCTGCAGAAGACCGCATTGTAACTTATGCAAAGGAAAATTTGGGGTTAATCAAATCCGAAAAATCTTTTGATGTGATCACAATTGAATTATCAAAAATCGAAAAAGTTGAAAGAATAATTAATAGCAAGTATGAATAATAAAAGAGCTTTAGCTGTTCTGTTATTGATTATCTGTTTTTTTGTAGCGCTCATTGTTAGGCTGTTTAATATTCAAATTAAGGAACATGCCAATTACAAAGCAGCGGCAGAAAGACAGCAAAATAGTTCTGTAAAACTAAAAGCCGAAAGGGGCTTAATAAAGGATAGAAATTTAGAAGTGCTCGCTTACACACAAAATGATGTTTCAATTTATGCCGATACTCGAATGCTGAGTGCATCGGAAAGAGGAACCATCGCATCAAAAATGTCTAAAGCGTTTAAGAAGAGCAAGGATCATTATCTTAATTTGATTAATAGCGCTAGTGGAAATATATGCCTCGAAGAGAAAGTATTAATGAATAAAATAGAAGAATTGAACAAACCCTATATAGATGGATTTTTTATTTCGGAGGATTTCACAAGAAAATATCCATACGGTAGTCTCGCTTCGCACGTGCTTGGATTTGTGAGCGAAGAAAAAGAAGGCGTTGCCGGAATTGCAAATTATTATAATGATGAGCTAAAAGGAATTGATGGAATAAAGTTTATTGAAAATGATGTAATTGGCAGAACTGTTTCTGTGAATGATCGTTTGACCCAAAGACCGCAACAGGGTAATACTACAATTTTAACAATCGATTATAATCTTCAAAAGATTCTGGAAATAGAACTAAAAAGCGGTCTTAAAGAATATCAGGGGGAATGGGCAGTCGGTATAATTATGGATCCAAATGACGGCGAAATTTTGGCTCTCGCTAATTTCCCGGATTACGATCCTTCGAACTATAATTTATTCGACAATTCAAGTCTTAGAAACAGAGCAGTAACGGATACCTACGAACCGGGCTCAACTATAAAACCGATAATTCTTTCAATTCTGTTCGAAGAAAAACTTGCGAATGAAAATGAAATAATAAATACCGAGAACGGCGTATATTCTATTAATAAAGTAAAAATTCGAGACACTCATAAGTTTAGTTCACTTTCCGTAAGCGGCGTTTTAAAGCATTCATCAAATATTGGAATGGCAAAACTTAGCAGCCGTGTTCAACCGGATGTGTTTTTTAAATACCTTAGAAACTACGGTTTCGGAAATATTTCAGCTATTGATTTACCCGGGGAGGCAGCGGGACTTCTAAAAAAACCCACTCATTATTCAGTAGTTTCGCAGCCCTTCATGTCGTTTGGTTATGAAATATCCGTCACTCCAATTCAATTGATTACAGCTTTTAGCGCTTTAATTAATGGAGGTTATCTTTATAAACCTCATTTAGTTAAGAGCATCACCGATCCAACCGGAAATGTAATACGTGAATTTAAGCCGGAGAGAATCAGAAAAGTAGTAAGTGAAAAAACTTCCGATAGAATAAAAAAACTTATGCTAAAAGCGGTTGAAGAAGGAACAGGAAGAAACGCGAGGCTTACAAATGTATTTGCCGGCGGCAAGACGGGCACGTCACAAAAATTAGTAAATGGAAGTTACTCTTCCGAAAATTATAACAGTTCATTCATTGGATATTTCCCTGCAGAAAAACCGGAGTACATTATTTTGGTTTTAATTAGCTCTCCCAAAATCGGAAAATACGGAGGGTATGTAGCAGCGCCGGTATTTAAAAATATTGCGCAGCAAATTGTTGAATCGGATATTTTAATTGCTCCAGACGAGAATAAAATTAAGCAAATGCGTAGACCGATTGATGCGGTGTTGGTAGATATTAAAAAGGAAAGCGCTAATCCATCTGTGTTTGCAACAAGTAATCTTTCTCCGGAAAGTAATAATAATCAAAAAAATAATTCCTCTTTTACGCCGGGAATAATGCCGAATTTGATTAATGATTCTATGAGAGACGCTGTTTCTAAATTGAACAATGCTGGTATTGAATATAAAATTATTGGAAGCGGCAGAGTGGTTTCGCAGAGTATTCAGTCCGGGAGTAAAATTAACAAAGGTTTGGTCTGCTTAATAAAATGTGAATCGGTTAAAAACATTAGCAATCTTAGGATAAACTAAATGAAACTGGAACTTCTGTTAAATAATTTGGAAACGATTCAAGTGGTCGGCGCTCCGGAAGGAAAAGAGATTACTTCTATCACTGCAAATTCCAAAGATGCGGTTTCGGGTTCATTGTTTATAGCAATTTCAGGATTTAAAAGAGATGGGCATTCGTACTTGCAGGATGTTATTAACAAAGGCGCTGCGGCGGTGATGATCGAGAAAGACGATCTGCCGGACGAAATTTTTAAACATGCAGGCACAGTAAAAATACTGGTTAAAAATTCGCGGAAAGCGATGGCTCAAATTGCCGATGCTTTTTATGACAGTCCATCGAAAAAGTTAAAGCTAATTGGCATTACAGGTACAAAAGGAAAAACCACGACTTCATATTATCTGCGAAGTATTGTTTCTTCGTTTGGATATAAGTGCGGATTGCTGGGGACAATAGCAAATTATATTGGCAACGAGCAAATTAAGGCAAATTTAACGACTCCCGATTCGATTGAATTAAATATGCTTTTAGATAGAATGGTTGAAGCCGGATGCACGCACTGCATAATGGAAGTTTCTTCGCACGCGCTTGAATTGTTCAGAGTTCATGCGCTGGAATTTGATGCGGCAATATTTATGAATATAACTTCAGATCACATGGATTTTCACGCTGATTTTGATTCGTATCTGCTTGCGAAGAAAATTTTATTTGATGGTTTGAATTCAAATGCAGTGGCAATTATTAATTCTGATGATATTCATTCGAAGGACATCGTTAAAAATTGCAGCGCCAAAATTAAAACTTTTGGAAGCGCATCGAATTCCGATTACAAAATCAGCGACATAAATTATAGTCTGAAGGGAACTAAATTTCATTTATCGCTGAGTGATTCACAAATTTCATTGAGCACAAAGCTTATCGGACATTTTAACGCTTACAACGCCAGCGCAGCTTTTGCTTCTGCAATTGAGCTTGGAATGGAGCCTTTGAATGTTGCCGAAGCAATTCGGAATACTCCTCAAGTTCCTGGAAGATTCGAAGTAATCAGCAAAGGAAGCAAAAGTGTAATTGTTGATTATTCACACACGGCGGACAGCTTAAAGCAAGCGTTGATTGCAATCAAAACTATTACCAACGGGGAAAGACCAATTCACACTGTATTCGGATGCGGAGGTGACCGGGATAAAACCAAGAGACCGGTAATGGGCAAAATTGCGGAAGAATTGAGCGATACAATTTATATTACTTCCGATAACCCGCGTACGGAAAACCCTGTAACAATTATTGAAGAAATTTTAACCGGCGTGAAAGATAAGAGCGCAAATGTAATTGAGAATAGAGATGAAGCAATCAAAACTGCAATACAACGCTCCGAAGATAATGCAGTAATATTGATAGCGGGAAAGGGGCACGAATCTTACCAAGAGATCAATGGAGTAAGAAATTATTTCTCGGATAAAGCAACAGCGGAAAAATATTTAAACGAATGAAAAAGTTGAAATTAAATATCGAAGACATTTTTAATATTAATTCTGCGGTAATCTATAATCCGGATAATTTTAAACCTTTGTCAAAAGTATCCATCGATTCAAGAACGATATCAAGGAACAGCTTATTCGTTGCAATTAAAGGCAGTAAATTTGATGGGCATGAATTCGTTGACACGGCAATTATTAATGGTGCTTCCGCAGTTTTAATAAACAAGAAAAAATTAAAAGAGTTCGATCGCGTAAATATTCCGTTAATAACCGTTAACGACACCACGGAAGCGCTTGGCGAGCTTGCAAATGTATGGCGTAAAAAATTAAGTGCAAAAGTAATTTCGATTACAGGAAGTAACGGAAAAACAACCACGAAAGAAATACTTGCAGCAATATTTTCGGAAAAACATAAAGTCGTAAAAACATTTGCAAATAATAATAATCACATAGGCGTGCCTCTTGCAATTTTTAACGCCGATGAAAAAACAGAATATTTAATTCTTGAGCACGGCACAAATCACTTCGGCGAAATAAAATACACCGCCGCCATTGCTGAACCTGATTACAGTTTAATTACAAATATTGGCTCATCGCATCTTGAGTATTTGAAAAACTTTGACGGCGTGCTTAAAGAGAAATATTCA
>JAHJTX010000118.1 GCA_018829545.1 Bacteroidota bacterium
TAAAGTATTATAAAATGATCAGTTATAGTCTCTCCTTTTAATTCCGATTTGATTGAATCGATAGTAGTTGTAAGCCCAAGTTCTTCGGAAGAATTCCAGTAAACCAAAAGAAGTGATACAAAAATAGTGATCAAAAATAATTTGTTGAACATATTACGAAATTTAAAGTTAACCCGAGAAAGCGTGAACACTAAAATCGCGAATAAAGTAATCATGCTCCGATAAGCAATAAACTTCTGATCCAGCGGAATATTTTCATCGTACATTGTTCCTGGGAAAAATCCAATTAAAGCATTGTAAAAATAAATTTGCGGCAGAGTATAAATTTCGTATAGAGAAATTAGAATCAGCGATAGAAAAACTATATTGAAAAGTATAATTCTAAATTTGCTGCTCAATCTTACAATAAAAACTGAAATAGCAAAACCCAAAATTTGAGAGGGCGCAGATATTAATAAATAGTAAGGTATTCCATCAGCGAGAGGGCAGATACTGAAAACAAAATTTGAGAGTGCAGCGATTACAAAGGGAATAAAAAATATAAAAGAATTGAATAAAACTAAACTTCTATTGGTGTGGCGCTTTTGCCATTTTTCGGATAGCAAATAGTGCAACCCTGAAAAATGAAATAATATAATTCCATTTATAGCCGAGAACTCGTAACTAAGTAAATTAGTTAAAGGGAATTGTACAATAACAATGTTTACAAAAATGAGTATCAGAACAATAGTGTATTCGTATCGATAAAACTTTTTAAGAAATTGAGTCATTTAGAATTCCGTTGTTGAAACTCTTTCGATTTCTGCCCCTAATAATCTTAGTTTCTCTTCAATTTTTTGGTAACCTCTGTCAAGGTGATAAATTCTAAGCACTTCCGTTGTTCCTTCCGCTGCAAGACCCGCTAAAACTAATGATGCGCTTGCGCGTAAATCTGTTGACATTACTTTTGCGCCTTTGAGTTTTTTAACTCCCCTAACTACCGTGCTATTTCTTATTATCTCGATATCTGCTCCCAATCGGTTTAGCTCAGGAACATGTTTGAATCTATCGATATAAATATTATCCGTAATGGTAGAAGTCCCTTCCGTAAGACACATAAGAGCAGTCCATTGAGCCTGCATATCTGTTGGAAAACCCGGATAAATTGATGTAGAAACATCCACAGATTTATGATCAATATCTCTCGCATCAATAGTCATTATATCATTGTTCTTAAATAACTTAGCCCCGGTTTCCTCAAGTTTCCAAAGTACAGATTCCAGGTGCTCAATTTCAGAATCAACTATATCAATCTTGCTTTTTGTAATTGCAGCGGCGGTTAAGATTGTTCCCGCTTCAATTCTATCCGAAATAATTCTGGTATTCGCGGGAGCAAGAGATGAGACTCCTTCAATTTCTAATTTCTGCGTACCAATGCCGCCTATGTTGGCTCCCATTCTTTTTAGGAATTCACAGAGAAGTGTAATTTCCGGCTCAATTGCAGCGTTCGAAATTAGTGTGCTCCCCTTTGCCAACACTGCCGCCATAACAGCATTACCCGTAGCGCCGACACTCGAAATATCAAAATGAATTTTAGCTCCGCGTAAGCCATCGGTTGTTGCAATTATATAGCCATCTTCTAATTCGATATTGGCGCCTAATTTCTTCATTGCTTCAAGATGAAGATTTATTGGGCGAGGACCCCACGCGCAGCCTCCAGGTAAGGATACTGTAGCCTTGCCGTATTTAGCTAAAAGCGGACCGAGCACATAAACAGAAGCTCTCATTTTTTTTACGTGCTCGTAGGGTGCATCTTGATGTGTGATGTTTGACGAGTCGATTATTAATTTATGTTTCTCAAAATTCGATTCGATACCAAGATGATTTAGCAATTTGATCATCGTAAAAATGTCGTTTACTTCGGGTATGTTTGTTAATTCATTAATACCGTCATTCAAAAGACAGGCGGGCATAATTGCCAATGCAGCATTTTTAGCGCCGCTAATTTCAACTATACCGCTTAATTTTTTACCGCCTGTAATTACAAATTTATCCACATCATTTCCTTATTACATTAACTTCAAAATTGTGCCATTCGCCCCGACAATAAAAACTTTATTGCCTGCCGTTCTGAAAAAGTCATTTAAATTGTTGAAAAAGTTCGATTCAATTTGCTTCCAACTTTTCCCTCTATCGTGTGATATGCAGATTATCCCTTTTGTCCCAACAGCAAGCGCAATGTATTCATTCAAAAATTCTACTTTCTGCAAACCGCCGATATTTTTAAACTCGATTTTTGTCCATGTTTCTCCGCCATCTTCTGTCCTGAAGATTGAACCTGCTCCGCCGACAACTAGACCGAGATTTTCATCGTAAAAATCAATTGATTTAAGATACTTAGTTGTGAAAGATTTTATTGGAAGCCAGTTTTGTCCGGAGTCATTAGTCTCCAAAATAGTACCGCGCCAGCCTATAATAAATCCTTTATTCTCATTTATAAATGATAAATCAAATAAATTATTATTCGAGGAACTGTTTAATTTAAACCAGTTCTCCCCCCCGTTTTCAGTTCGAAATATTAAACCATTGCTGCCTAAAATGTAGCCAGAATATTTGTCTATGAAATAAATTTTGAACAATGCTGATGATCTATCAAGACTAGCTAAGCTGCTCGTCGTGAAGAAATCTTTGCTGGTCATTAGCATGCCCTTTTCACCAACAATAAACGATCTGCCGTCACTGAAAAAATACGCGTCACTTAAATTGAACTTTGTATTCAAATTCCTTGGAATCCAGGTTTTTGCACTATCAACAGTTACGAGCAAAGTGCCGGAATCACCGACTGCAAATCCAAATGATTCATCAACAAATTTGATTGAATTAATATTGAATTTTGTGTTCGACTCACTCGATAATAATTTCGTGAAAGTAACGCCGGCTTCACCTTCTTTAAATAGTGTTTCAAAATTATATCTTTGCAGGTCCGGCATTTGATTACTTCTAAGGAGTTCATCAACTTGATTGAAAACAAAAACTGTAAGAAAAGATAGAGTAACGATAAGAAAGACCGTAGCAAATACCGATTTGATTCTAGTTTTCTTAGGGTCTTCCACAATTCTTACAAAATACTTGGACTGAAGATCAGCAAGATAACTGTCCAAATTCGCAAGAGCATCCAGCATAGAAATGCAGCTTTGAAATCTATCTTCAACATTTTTCTGCATTGCCGTACTAACAATTTTTTCGAGTTGTTCCGGAACTGCAGGCAGATGCTGAGATAATTTTGCAGGCTCCTTTTTTAAGTGAGCCTCCATAATGTCATACTCGCTTTCATAAACAAATGGCGCAGTGCCCGCAAGCATTTCGTACATGGTACAACCTATGGCGTAGATATCCGTAGTGAGCGTAATTTCCTTGCCTCTTACTTGCTCGGGACTCATATAGTAAACAGTTCCAACCTTCGCGCCGGTTCTTGTTACGCCTTTTTCATTCAACGCCTTCGAAATACCAAAATCCATTATCTTAACTATGCCTTCGCTGTTAAGAATAATATTAGAAGGTTTAATATCGCGATGAACAAATCCTTTGCTATGCGCGTGACCCATTCCCTTCAACAGTTGCTTCATGATGTAGACAACGTCGAAAATGTGAAGCCGTCTCTGCCTCTTTATAACCTTTTCAAGACTTTCGCCATCAACGTACTCCATAACAATGCCAAGCAGATTATCGTACTCTATAAATCCATATACAGTTACAATGTTTGGATGGGCTAGCTGGGCTTGGTTTTTGGCTTCCCTCTTGAATCTTTCAATAAACCGCGGGTTATCGGGAATTTTATCGCTAAGGACTTTAATAGCCACGTAACGGTCTAGTTTTTCATCAAAAGCTTTGTAGACCATCCCCATCCCGCCTTTTCCCAGAAGAGAGATGATCTTGTAGTTCTCGATTCTTTTACCAATAAATTCGTCCATCGGGTTAATTTCTTAATGAAAAATCTTTTTATTGAATGCAAGCGAATATAACAATTTCTGAAATATTATTTTTGAATGCTTCACAAATATGCCAATAATAATTATTGTCGCATCAGCTTAATTTTATCTTAACAATTACTTAATAACTCATGTTACGCAAAAATGTAGAGCGAAACTCTGTTTCGCTCATTATATGAGTAATTAGAACTAAATTGTCTGAGCGATTCAGCGAAGCGTCCTACAATTCTTATCCTTTTGCGTAAGGTGAGTTAATAATTTCTTAACACCTTTTGCTGCTAAAGTTTTATGTTTGCTTTTATCATAATTAATTAAAATTAAGGAGACAAATAATGAGAATATGTTTGACAGTATTATCGCTGTTGATTATTGGGTCATTATTGATGGCGCAAACTAGCGTTGATGAAAAAATAAGTACGAGAAACGACAAAAGTGAAATTTAGACAAAATCGTTTGTTCAGAGCCGCTCCAAATTCTTGACAATTGTTTTAAAAACCTTTAATTTTGCGGTTCTTATTGCGAGAGTGGCGGAATTGGCAGACGCGCTAGACTTAGGATCTAGTATCTGAAAGGATGTGGGGGTTCGAGTCCCCCCTTTCGCACATCTTTTTACAACTCTTATTTTAACTTAATTTTAATTCGTATGAGGTTAGTTTGGATACCAAAGTAAATGATTTGACTGCTTGTGAACAAGAATTGGAAGTTACATTGAATTACGCTGAAATTTTGCCCGAGATCGAAGAAGCATATAAAAAAGAAAAAAAAAAATTGGCTATTCACGGTTTCAGAAAAGGCAAAGCTCCGATACAAATGATTAAAAAAATATTCGGCGATAGTATTGAATACAAAGCAAGCGAAGATATTGCGAATAAAAAATTCTGGGACGTTGTAAATGAAAAGGATTTAAAACCTATCTCAACTCCTCAGTTAACAGATCTTAATTTTGAACCGAATGACAAACTTTATTTCAAAGTTAAATACGAGATCAAACCTAAGTTCGAAGTGAAAAAGTACAAAGGTTTGGAAATTGAGAAACCCGTTTTTACAATTACAGACGAAATGATTGAACGTGAAGTGAAACATTTATTGAAATCAAAAGCGAAATTTGAAGAAGCTGAAGTTGCATTGGATGAGAATTTTAAAGTTACGGTTGCCCTGCAAAAATTGAATGAAAAGGGCGAAGCAATTGAAGGTGCAAGAAGAGAGGGTCTTGCCATTGACTTAAGTGAAGAGAACATTATTCCTGAATTGAAGATCGGAGCGCTAGGGAAAAAACTAGGCGATAAATTTGATTTCACTTTTGTTGATGAACACAAACACGGAGAAGAAACTCACAGAGAAGAAGTTAAATACGAAGTTGAAGTTCAAAAAGCAGAAGCGATTGTGTACCCCGAACCTTCGGAGGAAATCATTGCTGAGATTTCGAATAAAAAAGCAAAGACTCTGGAAGAGTTTCAATCCCAGATGAAAGAGAATTACCTAAAATATTACGAAAGACAATCCGAAAATACACTCGTTAATAATTTGTTAAATGCTTTAGTTGAAAATAATCCGTTTGACGTTCCGCAGGGATACGTTGAATACCTTCTAGGAAAAATGATTGAAGGCGAGCGTGAGAATTACAAAAAATACAAAATGCCGATTGATGAAAATAATTTGCGCGAATCATTAAAACCGCGCGCAGAATGGAACGCAAAGTGGCAGATCATTATGGAAAATTTAGCCGAACAAGAAAAAATATCTGTTGAAGATTCCGATATTGAAAAAATTGCCAACGAGGAAGCGCAGAAGACGGGCATTTCTGTTGAAAAATTGATTAAGTTCTATAAAAACAGCAATAGAAAGGAATCCTTTTTAGAAGAGAAAATTATTACTTTTCTAAAAGAAAACAACAAGGTTGTCGAAGTCGATCTTTCAAAAAAAGATGTTAAATCAAAAGGAAAGAAAAAATGAGACCGGAAATTTATAATCAACTAGTCCCTTATGTAATTGAACAGACTGGCAGAGGCGAACGCGGGATGGATATATTTTCTCGTCTCTTACGCGAGAGAATAATTTTTTTAGGAACCGCAATTGACGATCACGTTGCAAGTTTAGTGGTGGCTCAGCTTTTATTTTTGGAAGCGGAAGATTCACAGAAAGATATTTCGCTCTACGTCAATTCTCCCGGCGGCAGCGTCTCGGCTGGATTAGCCATTTACGACACGATGAAATACATTAGAGCAGATGTTTCAACTATCTGTGTTGGTTTAGCTGCAAGCATGGGCGCTATTCTTTTAGCCGGCGGTGAAAAGAATAAAAGATTTGCACTGCCTAACGCAAAAATTATGATCCATCAACCATGGATTGGCGGATTACAGGGACAGACGAGTGATATCGAAATCCACGCAAAAGAAATGTTGAAAACCAGAGATGTTTTATACCAAATTCTATGCAATCATACCGGGAAAACCATGAAACAGATTGCTTCTGATTGCGATAGAGATAAATATTTAACTTCGGAAGAAGCAAAAGAATATTCCCTGATTGACAATATATTGGAAAAGCGATTATTACCTTCAGATAAAAAAAGCGAGAAATAAATAGTTCTGTTTTTAACGGAGAGGTTGTTTCAAAAAAACCTTGGTGAACCTTTGTGTTCAGTGACTTCGTGGTGATGTGTCATTCTCATTTTGCCACTCAGATGCTGTGTACACTTTGAAGCACTGAGTGGATTTTACTTTTGAAACAGCCTCTCTTTATTTTAAAGATTTCATAAATTGCTACAACCAATTTGAAAATATTGAGGATAATATGAAAAAACTTTTATTTCTACTTGTAATCATAACTTCCTGCCTATCCGCTCAAGACAAATTATTCACCACTGAAGATGTTGTATTGAAATCATATTCATCATTGGCGCCGACAACGCTTAGTCAATTGAATTGGATACCCGGCGAACAATCTTTTGCATACGTTAAAAATGATGGAGACAATCAAATACTGGTTAAAGGTTTTGCAGCATCGGATTCTGAAATTCCGCTCGTTTCACTTGAAAACCTAAATAGTGGTCTTGAAAAATTTAAAATAGAATCCGCAAGTACGTTTCCAACAATCACTTGGAGCGGAGCGGATAAATTTGTTTTCTGGAAAGGCAAAAAATTATTCAGATATATTTTATTTGAAGAAAAGCTCGAACAACTTCTAGAACTTCCGGAAGAAGCAGAAGAATTGACTCTATCTCCAGATGGAAACAAAGCCGCCTTTGTCGTTGAGAATAATTTATTTGTTGCAATCTCAATAGATAAAATATTACAAGTAACTACGGAAGGAAGCCACGATATCACTTTTGGGAAAAGCGTTTCACGAAATGAGTTCGGCATTAAAGGCGGAATATTCTGGTCGCCATCGAGCAGATTTATTGCGTATTATAAAGAAGATTTATCCGAAGTTACAGATTTCCCTCTCGTAGATTTTAACGAGCGCCCTGCAAAATTAAAGAATACAAAATACCCTATGGCAGGAATGGCAAGTTCAAAAGTGTATATCGGCATTTTTAATTTGCTTTCTGAAAATTCTAAATGGTTAAAAACTGTTGGAACACCCAACCAATATTTAACTTCAATAACCTGGCAGAAAGATGAAAGATACATTCTAGTCGGTCATTTGAACCGCGAGCAAAACGATTTTATGCTTGCAAAATATGAGACAAAAGGCGGAAATAAATTAGAATATTTGTTCATGGAAAAGAACGATAAATACGTTCAACCGTTACATCCTGCTTATTTTCTTCCGAACTCAGCGGACGATTTTATTTGGCTTTCTGAAAAAGACGGCTTCAGACATCTGTACCTTTTTAATTCCCGCGAAAATAAACTAAATCAAATTACTTCAGGCGATTGGGTAGTTACCGGTTTTAAAGGATTTGATAAATCCGGTGAAAATTGTTTTTTCACCGCAGCAAAGGAAAGTCCCGCTGAAAGTCATTTGTACAAAGTTAATCTGAAGAGCAAAGAAGTTAAACTGCTAACTAATGGAAATGGAACTCACAACGCGGTTATTGACGATTCAGGCGAGTACGTGATTAATAGTCATTCCAGTTTAACTATTCCCAAGGATATTAATTTGATTGAAGTAAACTCAGGTCAAAAGCGTCTGCTACATTCAGCGCCAAACCCATTAAAAGATTACAAATTGGGAGAGATAAATATCTTCACAATTAAAGCAAGCAATGGAATGGAATTTTACAGCAAAACTGTTCTGCCTCCCGATTTTAACCAAGAAAATAAATATCCCGTAATTGTCTACGTCTACGGTGGACCGCATGCTCAAGTTGTGAATAATACATGGCAGAGAGGAAGATATTCACTATGGTTCCAACAAATGGCGCAGGCAGGTTTTATTGTTTTTATGCTGGATAACCGTGGCTCGGATAACAGAGGTTTGGAATTTGAACAGTCAACATTCAGAAATCTTGGAATAGTTGAAATAGAAGACCAAATGAGCGGAGTTGAATACTTAAAATCGTTGAAATATGTTAATGCCGATAGGATAGGTGTTTTCGGTTGGAGTTACGGCGGATACATGGCTGCCTCACTGATGTTGAAAACCGATAATGCTTTTAAAGTAGGCGTTGGCGGCGGAGCTGTGATTGATTGGAATTTATACGAAGTTATGTACACGGAAAGATATATGGATACACCCGAAACAAATCCTGAAGGATACGATAAAGCAAACCTTCTTAATTACGTGGAGAATTTAAAAGGAAAACTTTTATTTGTTCACGGAACATCTGATCCGGTTGTTGTTTGGCAGCATACTTTGAACTTCGCTAAAAAGGCGGCGGAACTAAATAAGCCTTTGGATTATTATCCCTACGTCGGTCATGAACATGGAGTAAGAGGTAAAGAAACAATTCATCTTTACGAAAAGATTACTAACTATTTCAAAGATAATTTGTAGATGGTTGGAAAGGAGTGACTGATTTGCCAACAAGACTCGAAGACACAAATGTTTATACAAACCTCGAAGGTCTTTTTTTTGACCTTCGAGGTTTAACCACACTGCAAATTATTTAATTAACAGCCCCGCATAAAAACTTTGCGGGACTGCATAATTTTATTTTAGCAGCAGCCCCGATACAAAACCCGCCCAGCAAAATGGCGGGTAAAAATCGGGATTACTTTCGCAGTAATAAATTACTTCAAAAACAACATCTTACGGCTTTGGGAAAATTCGTTTACTTTTAGTGTGTGTATGTAAACGCCGCTGGGTAACCCGCTGCCGTTAAAGGTTATCTCATGCCCACCGGCAGACATTGGAGCATCAATAAGAGTTTGAACTTCTCTACCGAGAATGTCGAATACTTTCAAAATAACGCGGCTCTTTTCCCGCAAGTTAAATGATATTGTTGTTGTGGGATTGAATGGATTCGGATAGTTGTTTATACTGAGACGGGAAGCCTCAACTTTTTCATCATTTTTACTAACAGTTTGATCGGGAATAGGAAACTCTTCCTCATTAAGTTCTTTTAGTGCAAAGCGGGCTAAATCATTTTCGGGATAATTAGCAGCAAGCTCGGAAAACGCGTTCATTGCTTCATCAACATTTCCTTTATAGTATTTGTGAATTAAGCCTTGTTCATATAACATTTCGCAGATCAGATCTTCTCCGACATCCTTTGTAATTTGTATCTCTTTTGATTTTTGCAGCGCCAGATCATAGTTACCATTTTCTAAATGGAGCTTTATCAAATGCCTTTTTAAGTATGGGACGGCAGCGGCTTTACTTGCGTTTAACAAGCCGGAAATAAATAGACTAAACTCTTCCTTTTTGTTAATGCTATTGTAACAAGCTTCCAATTTTGCCAATATTGCTTTCATCACATTATTATCAATATCATTATTTATCAGATTTTTGTAATCTCTGATTAGGGATAAAAATTCATCTTTGTGTTGCTCAAGATCCAGTTCTTTGCCATTTTTATTATCGACTGATAATTTGCCCAATATCTTCAAGTATTGCGCATTTAATTTCTTTAGTTCTTCCGGAATTTCTATTTTATCGGCGGTTTCATTATCCGCTAAAACGGCAGATTTATTTAAGGCGCAAACGTAATTAGTCCCCGAAATATCTACATTTCCGTATATAGTTGATGGAATTGTTCCGCTGAAAGTACAATGCTGCGTAAATATATAGCCGCCGCTTGACGTATGCAAGTCCAGCAAATTATTGCAGAAATAGCTTTCCGTTACATTATAATCCGAATAGTTTGCGGAATAAATGGCTAAATCAAATCCGGTTATATCAACGCCATAAATATTTCCACTGCTGTTGTAAAGATTTACCGCAAACTCAGGGCTTTCGAAGGCGGCGTTTATTCCGCTTAACGAAATAATGTCCCCATTGTAGACGTATATTAAACTTGAACCGTAATCATAATCTATATTACTTACCGAAGTAGCATAACCGTCATTCACAGTTATTGTATGCCAATCATCCATTTCCAAATTAATGACTTTGCTATAATAGCAATCCGTTACCGTTACATTGCCGTTTATCTTCGTATTACTCACGCCGGTAAGAGTAACTAGATATTTATTAGTCATGGAAACATTCTGATTGTACGTTATACCCAATAACTCAACTTTTTGATATGCCGAAACATTGCTTA
>JAHJTX010000119.1 GCA_018829545.1 Bacteroidota bacterium
CTGAAAAATTAGCCGAATCAACAAAGGTTCAAGCACGAATTAATTTTGTCAATTTCCTATGTTCTGTATTGAGCGGTACGAATCTGCCTAGCAGAGAGGAGATTATTCAATTATCCGAGGAGTTCAATAAATTGAATTACAATGCAACGGCTTCGGAAATACTATTGAATTATGCAGGATATCAATTGAAGAGGGGTTTGGTTGACGACGCTTTCACCGTAATAAACTATAACGCCTTAATTTCATTTTCCGAAAAAAACAAACATTTTGCTGCCTGGCGCGAATTGCTTCTGGGGATAATTTCTGAAACCGAGGCAATACAAAATATAAAATCTCCCGTCGATTATTATACGAAAGCGATGCAGAAAGTTGAGGAACTAAGCATATTCGAAATAACTTGGCAGATCATGTTTGCTCTTGCAAAGTATTTTATTAGTAGGGGAAACAAGAATAAATCCGAACAGTACGTTGTTTATACTAAGAAACTTATTTTTCGCATAGCCGATAACCTGCCGAATCCCGAAATAAGAAATGAATATTTATCCGAAAGCTCTAGAAAAGAAACTTTGGAATTTCTGGAAAACATTGATTAAACAAGATAGGCGGCAGTTAACCGTAAACGCTGGTAGAAGAAAATCGGACAAATTGGTTCACAATCTCAAAATAGAACAAATATCGGTATTCCGTAATTCTGACATGTAAAAATTACTCTCTTTAATTGATAAAAATGCGTTTTTATTCTGAGAACTAAAGTATTAATCTGGCACGTATATTGCGCCATAGTTAATCACTTAGATTTGGAAAAGCAGTACACTTAGTTAATTTGGTTAATTTAATGGGGTTCAAAATGAAAAAAGCATTGGCATTACTCGCAGTTGCAAGTCTTCTTTTTTTCGGTTGTGCAGAAAATTCATCTGTAGTAGGACCGGAACAATCGTCAAGTTCGGAAGTAGTAAAACTCTCATCTCAATCCACAGGTAAGTACCAAAACAATATTCAATCAGATTATTCAGTTTCTGAATTAATCGATGGAGAAAAAGGCGGAAAAATCGAATTTTCTTTTAATCATGGTGATATAGAAGGTGATTTGAAAATTCCAGGAGGAGCATTCGACTCTGAACAAGAAATAACAATCACAATTTCATCCACTGAAGCTGTTATAGATTTTGGACCAAGTCCATTCTCATTTAACAAAAATTTGGAATTTAGTATTACCTATAAAGGGGTCGAATTAAACCCCAGTGATGAGAAAAACCTTAAATTCGTATATTTTGATGGAAATGGTCAACAAACAGATGTTGATTACGAAAAGATTAAAGTAGACGTAAGAAAGGGTGAATTGGGAATAAAAGGTGCAAAATTAGAACACTTTTCACGATATGGCTTTGTACGTTAATCCAATTACCCAAATAAAATAGGCGATAAAAAAATGAAATCGTTTGAAACACAACCGAATATTTTTGGGGGAATTGAGATTCTGCTGGACAAGTACTTAAAGTCAAACAAACAGTTTGATACTATTAAGAAAGTACTTGTTGCCCCCTCAAAACAAATTATAGAATATAAAAAGCATGTTGAACAATTAAATGTATTATCTACTTCACCTACCGATAGTATAAAAATTCGAAATCTCGTTGATAGAATTATCACATTCACATCAACAATTCTCCCTGGCAAAAAGTATCTTGATCTTTTAATCGAATTGGGGAAACTCTGTTCGAGTCAAGGCGAGCATAAATTTGCGACTGATATTTTTAGTAATGTATTATACAAAACAGCATCCGACGAAAAGTTTACCGATCAAAAAGCAACAGCTTTATTAGGACTTGCAGAAGTTGCAGCTTATCAAGCTAACTGGAAAGACAGTTTCAGCTTTGCTAAAAAAGCAAAAACTGCTTTCGAATCTGTAAAGAATAATAAAGGTCTTGCAGTTACAGAAAATTTGATCGGAACAAATTACGCTGAAAAGGGAGATTTAATCGCAGCTAAAAAGCACTATACAGCCGGGTTAGAACTACAAAAGAAAACCAAAGATAAACAGACTCACGCAATGATTCTGCTTAATTTAGGTATTCTTTGTAACATCGAAGGTGATCTTGAGAGCACAAAACAATATTATGAGAAAGCTCTCTTAATGTTTAAATCACTGGGAGACACGAAAAATCTTGCAAAAGCTCTTCATAATCTTGGTATGCTCTATACTAAAGAAGGCAATTTTGAAAAAGCTATTTCGTATTTCGACAAGTGCATAAAAGTATCTCAGGAAGCACGTTATTTCCCAAGCCTTGGAATTTCATTTCTTAGTAAAGCATATATCCTTTGCGAACAGAATGAACTCGATTCGGCTTCCGAATTTGTGAATAAAGGTTTGGAGATAAGTCTGATAATTAACGACAGATTATCAATTGCCGATATTTACAAAATCAAAGGCATAATAGAACGCAAGAAAAAGAATTACGATATTGCAGAAAATTATTTACTTTCAAGTTTAAGAATGAATTTGGAGTTCGATAATAGATTGAACTATGCAGAAACCTCATACGAACTCGGGGCACTATTCAATGAAAAGGGAGATAAAAAACAAAAGGAAAAATATCTAAAGGAATCTTTAGTACACTTCAAAAAAATTGGCGCTGTATTAGAAATTAAAAAAGTTGAATCTCTTTTGTAGAAAGCAACAAAATATTTTGAAATAAGTCCTGAATCAATTAAATTGAACGAGTTAAAAATACTTTAACTCGTTTTTTATTTACGGCGGGATTTTATGAAATTTACTGATTTCAAACAGCAACTTGACGAGCAAAATAATAAAACTGAAAGCAACACTGTGCTCGGGAAAAAGGCGCAAAATCTTGAAATAATTCTTGAAATAGTTAACAGTATTAACGAGTCTTTAATACTTGATGAAGTTTTGGAACTGGTACTCAGCAATGCTATCAAATTCACAAACTCCGACCGCGGATTTATTTTACTAGCCGACGAAAATGGCAAACTGCAATATAATCTTGGGCTCGATTCCGATCATAAGTTCCTCGTCGAAAATTCATTTCATATCAGCAACACTATTATATCAGAAGTTTATAATTCAGGGCAATCTAAATTTGTGGAAGGCGCTCAGAGTGATGCGGATACAAATAAAAGCCAAAGTATTTTTGCTCTTGCATTGGAAACTATTTTGTGTTCACCATTAATAACCGGCGATCAAAAAGTTGGAGTTATATACGTGGACAGCAAAACTATTCATAAAATTAAAATAAAAGAGATTACAGATACATATGAAATTCTTGCCGGTCAGGCAGCTACCGCAATTCGTAATGCACAATTGTATAATGGGCAGATACAAGCATTTAATGCTCTTCAGGAGTCCAATACGCTCTTAACTCAGGCTAAAGAGGATGCAGAAAAATCGGATAGACTCAAATCAGAATTCCTTGCTCAAATGTCGCACGAAATACGAACACCTCTTCACATACTAATGAGTTACTCAACATTTTTAAAAGAAGAAATTGCAGAACATCTTGATGACGAGTTATCGTCAAACTTTTCAGCCATAGAGGATGCCGGAAAAAGAATTATACGAACTACGGATCTGATTTTGAATATGTCTGAAGTTCAAACCGGTAATTACGATTATATACCTTCGCAATTCAGCATTTACGATGAAATAATAGAAAACCTACTAAAAGATTATGCTGAAGAAATTGAAAGAAAGAAACTTAAAATCTCCGTTGTCAGAAACGAAAGAAAAGATTTTATTGAAGCGGATAAGTATTCTATTTTTCAGGTTTTCAGCAATCTAATTGATAATGCAATAAAATATACGAATGAAGGCAGCATTCAGGTTTCTATTGCAAGAAATGGAGATAAAAATTTGTTTGTTTCTGTTGCCGACAGCGGAATAGGAATTTCCGAGAGTTACATGCCAAATTTATTTAAACCATTCTCTCAAGAAGAGCAGGGTTATTCGAGAAAATACGAAGGAAATGGATTAGGACTAGCACTAATAAAAAACTATTGCGATCTGAATAATGCTCAAATAGAAGTGAAAAGTAAAAAATCGAGCGGATCGACCTTTATAGTTACCTTCTTAAATAGTTCAGAAGTCACACTAGAAATTTAAGTTACAATCTTAAAGAGGCTTTCAGAATTTATTAAACCTATAGTATTTTATTCATTATTTCGTTGTCTGGTGTTTACCATACATGCACTATCGCTACCCTAGGGTTAAATGAGTAAAAAAAAAGAAAAATTTAATTACAAACCGGATGGAAGCAGACCTACCGCAGGTATTGCCGATGAAGATACAATATATCAGCTATCGCAAATTTTAGATATAGTGGATAGGTTCAATAAAGAAACAGACCTGGATGTTTTACTTCAATATGTCCTCACAAAAATAATTGAACTCGCAAAAGCAGATCGCGCAGTAATCTTTTTAAGAAAAAAAGGGAGCAAACTTAAAGCTGAATTAAGTTTGAATTCCGTTGGGGAGTTAATTGATACTAAGAATCTTCAGTTAGATTATTCATTAACCGAGAAAGTATTTAAAGACGGGTTTACATACTATTCCAAATTACCTCAGAAGAATTCAAAAACAAGAAATGCTGACGTGCACAGTGGGCAATTGTCAGTAATCTGCTCGCCAATGTTCATAGGCAGAAAAAAAATAGGGGTTATTTATGCTGATTGTGCAGATAAGTCACTGGCTTCTGTTGATTCAATAACATATTTCTTTGATATCCTAACAGGTCAGGCAGCAACCGCAATAGAAAGGGGATTGCTGATAAAGAAAACCGCCGCGGCAAATAAAAAGTTAGCCAAATTTAATAAGGAATTAATAAAAGCAAAGGAATTCGTTGAAAATGCCGAAAAGCTCAAGACTAATTTTCTATCTGTACTTTCGCACGAAATACGAACACCGATAAATATTTTACTTGCTTATGCAACATTAATTAAAGAACGATTAGAAGAAAAAAATCACGAAAGTTCCGATGATAATTTTTCCGTAATGGAAAAATCTGGGAATCAGATAATCAGTTTAATGGAACAAGTTATTTATATTTCCGAATTGCGTATTGGAAATATTAAACCGTCCTATTCGAGAATTAATCTCAATAAGGAATTAATGGAGATGATAGAGGGGAAGTTCAAAAATTTTGCAAGTAAAGAAAATGTAATAATTAAATACGATTCCCAACTTGAGGATGCTTTAGTATTTACCGATCAGAAATCTTTTTTTGACGGAATTTCAATTTTGCTTGAGTATACTATACTAATGAACAATAGCGGTAAAGTAATGTTGTTGCTTGGCAAAGATAAAGAAGGCTCTCTCTCCATAATTATAACCGATGTAATCTTTGACACTTCACTAATTCCGATTCCTACTTTTCTTAATCAGATTGAAAATGAAATGGTAATTAGTCCTAGGGAAGTAGAGACGTTACCCGTTCCCTTGAAAATGGTGCAGTATGTGTGCAAAAATCTTGAGTTAGAATTTTATATTTACCCCGGAAACCAAAAAAATTATTCTTTTAAAATCAGATTTCCTAAAACGGTAAACGCACAAGGAGATTAAAAAAAAATCGAATCAGATATTAGAAGAACTGCACGAAGCAGATGCTTTTTCGGTGTCGCAGTGTTGACCTCCGCAGCAACCGCTGTTACGTTTTTTATATTGACTGAAGTGCAGGGCTAATCCCATTCCTACGATTGCAACGGCAAATAAAACAAATACAACTATATATTGAACTATCATAAATCTCCTTTACTTAATGAACGCCTCAAACTGAGGAGTCATTTTAATTATAAATTCTTCTTTGTCTTTAATAATTAAAAAAACCGGCAGGTAATTTTCAAGTGCAAAATCATATCCCTTCTCTGGTCCTAAAACATTTATTGCGGTCGCATATCCATCTGCCATCATGCATGAAGGATCAATTACGGATACAGATGCAAGCTTATGTGTAATTGGTCTTCCTGTCTTAGGATCAATTGTGTGTGAGTATCTTATTCCATTCTCTTCAAAATAATTCCAGTAATCTCCGGAAGTTGCCATAGAATAGTTGGACAGATTAACTATTTTCTGAATATTGTTAGTTGTATTGGGATCGGCAACGCCTATAACCCATTTGTCTCCACGATGGTTTAATCCGGAAGTTGTAACTTCGCCGCCTATCTCTACCATAAATCTAACTGCGCCAACGGATTTTAAAAATTGACCAATCATATCAACTCCGAATCCTTTGGCTGTTGCAGAAAGATCGCAATAAACTAGTGGAGATTTCTTTTTAATCTTCGATTCGAGTGTATCGGCTAGAATCTTGTCTAAACCAACTAATTTAATTTTTTCATCGATTGCGCTTTGCTCCGGAATAATACTCGGCGCGCCTCCAGGTCCAAATCCCCAAAGATTTACAACGGGACCAACAGTTATGTCTAATGCGCCGTGAGATAGGTAACCCATTTTTAAAGAGGCATCTACAACAAAGGCAAAATCTTTAGAAACGGTCGTCCAAGTAGTGTCAATTGAAGAGTTGAACGTGCTGATTTCAGAATTAGGTAAATAAGTAGACATCATCCGGTTTATATCAAGAAGAATTGAATCAACTTTGGGTTGGATGCTTACGTAATCAATTAACAGCGGGTAACTATCTTTCACAATTTTAATGTTGTACGTAGTTCCCATTGTGCCGCCGTTGAATGAATGCAGCTCAAGAGTTTTTTCGTCTAAACAACTGGTCGAAAGAATTACAAGAATTGATACTAAAATTATATAAACGTTCTTTTTCATTTTAAACTTTCTTAAATAAAAAAGCTCTCCACAAAACAAACGTCCGCTTGAGAAGAGCGATGAATAATAATATTTGCAACTTAGATTTTAATAAAAAATTAGCCGCCGAAATCATCGAGCATTATATTTTCTCTTTCAACGCCTTGATTCTCCAGCATTCTAATAACAGCCGAGTTCATCATTGGCGGACCGCACATGTAGAATTCGCAGTCTTCAGGCGCTGGGTGCTGCTTAATATAATTATCATAAAGTACCTGATGTATAAAACCTTTATAACCTGTCCAGTTATCTTCAGGCAATGGTTCGGAGAGAGCCAAATGCCATGTGAAGTTCGGATGTTCTTTAGCTAGTTTATCGAATTCTTCTGCATAAAATACTTCACGTAAACTTCTAGCGCCGTACCAATAACTCATTTTGCGTTTAGAATCCAAGCGTTTTAATTGATCAAAAATATGAGAGCGCATTGGCGCCATTCCCGCTCCGCCGCCAATAAAAATCATTTCTGCTTCAGTTTCTCTTGCAAAAAATTCTCCATAAGGACCGGAAATTATTACTTTATCTCTCGGCTGAAGATTAAAAATAAAGGATGACATTTGCCCCGGAGGCGCATCAGGAACATTCGGCGGGGGAGATGCAATTCGTACGTTAAGCATAATAATCCCAACTTCCTGAGGATAGTTAGCCATAGAATATGCGCGCATTACCGGTTCATCAACTTTTGAGACATACCGCCACAAATTATATTTATCCCAATCTTCCTTAAACTTATCCTCAACAATAAAATCTTTATAATTTACAACGTGCTTCGGAGCTTCAATTTGAATGTAACCGCCGGCTCTAAAATCCACATTTTCTCCGGTCGGCAATTCCAATACTAATTCTTTAATAAAGGTAGCAACGTTATAATTACTTCTTACGGTGCATTCCCATTTTTTAATTTCAAATACTTCGTGCGGTACTTCAATTTTCAAATCGCTCTTAACAGGAACCTGGCAGGATAATCTGTAATGCTCGCGCACCTGCTTTCTATTCAGTTTAGATGTTTCTGTTGGAAGAACATCACCGCCGCCTTCCAGCACTTTACATCTGCACTCACCGCAAGTTCCTCCTCCGCCGCAAGCTGAAGGAAGAAATATATTCTGAGCGGCTAATGCATTTAATAATTTCCCGCCAATCGGCACAGTAAGCTGCTTACTGGCATCGTCGTTAATACCGATATTTACGTTCCCCGAAGCGACTAATTTCGATTTTGCGAATAAAATTACAGCAACTAATAACAGAACAATTAAGTTGAACATTATTACGCCGCTGATGATAATTGTTAAGCCATTCATAGAAAAAAATCCTTATAATTGAATTCCAGAAAATAACATGAAAGCAATCGCCATCAATCCGGTTATTATAAAAGTAATTCCTAATCCTTTTAATCCTTCCGGTACGTTACTGTATTTCATCTTTTCACGGATGCCTGCCAAAGCGATAATTGCTATTGCCCAGCCGGCGCCCGAGCCGACTCCATAAACAATACTCTCTGCAAAAATATAATCTCTTTCAACCATAAATAATGAGCCGCCCAAAATTGCACAGTTAACCGTAATTAGCGGCAGAAATATTCCTAATGCATTGTATAAGCTCGGCACAAATTTGTCCAAAACCATTTCCAATATTTGAACCATTGCAGCAATAACGCCAATGTAAGTAATCAATCCTAAGAAGGTTAAATCGAGACTGCCTAGCCCCATCCATGCTAATGCGCCTTCTTTTAAAACATTTTGATAGATCAAATTATTAACCGGCACTGTGATTGCCTGAACGACCACAACCGCAATTCCCAACCCGATGGATGTTTCAACTTTTTTAGAAACCGCAAGGAAGGTGCACATGCCTAGGAAAAAGGCAAGCGCCATGTTTTCAAGAAAAATAGATTTAACAAATAGACTTAAATAGTGTTCGAACATATACTATTCCTCCTCAACTTGAGCTGGTTTCCAGGTTCTAATTCCCCAAATCATAAGACCGATAATAAAAAAAGCACTCGGAGCAAGTAAGAATAATCCGTTAGGAATATACCAACCGCCTTCGGTAGTTAGCGGTAAAATGGTGAATCCCAGTAATTTGCCAGCGCCTATTAACTCTCTAAAAAATCCAACAAATAAAAGCACAAATGAATATCCCAGTCCGTTACCTATTCCATCTACAAAACTTGATACAGGAGGATTCTGAAGAGCATAGGCTTCAGCTCTTCCCATTACTATACAGTTAGTTATAATCAAGCCAACATAAACAGAAAGCTGCTTGCTAACGTCGTATGCAAACGCTTTAATAAGTTGATCGGCAATTATTACTAAGGAAGCTATAATTGTCATTTCAACCAAGATTCTTATACTGTTTGGAATATGTTTCCTGATTAAACTGACTGAATAATTCGAAAATGCCGTTACAAATATTACCGCAAGAGACATTACTATTGAAGTCTCCAGTTTAGATGTGACTGCCAAAGCGGAACAAATACCCAATATTTGAAGGGCAATTGGATTATTATTAAAAATCGGATCGAGTAAAATATTCTTATATTTTTTCATCATTAACCTCACTCTTTACTCTTTTGAAGAATGGTCCATATCCTTCATCGCCAAGCCAAAACTTCACTGTATTATCAACTCCTCTTGTAGTTAGTGTGGAACCGGATAATCCGTCTATCTTATGAATTGCATTTGGATCAGTATCATCAACCCTGCCTTTTATAACTTGGATGACAGGATTGCCGTTAGCATCAAAAACTTCTTTATTCTTCCAAATTTCCTTCCATTTGGGATTATCAACTTCTCCGCCTAGTCCCGGAGTTTCTCCGTGTTGATAAAATGTAAACCCTTTCACTTTGCTAAGATCTTTATCCAATGCAATAAAGCCGTACATCGTTGACCACAATCCTTTTCCATATATCGGAAGAATATATTTTTCTACTTCTTTCGTTTTTGACATTACTTCGTAAATGATCATATACTTGGGTTTAATCTTAATTCCGGCAAGGTCCTTATCCGGAGCAATCTTTGCGGAGTAATCCGGATTCCCGAGTAATTTTTTCATATCGTAGGAATCAGGATTCAACATGTCGTTGTATTCGGTAATAAATTTACCGGTTTCAATTTCTACAATTGCCGATTTTATTCTATCAAAATAAATCTCTTCGGGATTTCCTTTTGAATAATCTATATCTCCGGCGAGAAGAATGTTTTGAATTTTATCCAGCTTTTTGTTTTCGTTCTGCCGCGGCGTCAGAGATACTGTTGCGGTGGCAACAAAAACTGAACATACGAGGCATACGCCAAGCGCTACAATAATTGTCTTTTTTGTGCTATCAGATGACATTTCTTGCTAGCCTCCTTTTAATATTTGCATTAATAAAATATTTATCAATAATCGGTGCAAATACGTTCATGAATAAAATTGCAAGCATCATTCCTTCTGGGAATGCGGGATTTACAACTCTAACTAATACAACCAGAACGCCGATTAAAAATCCGTAAATAAATTTTCCTTTCTCTGTCATCGCCGCGCTTACAGGATCGGTTGCCATAAAGACAGCTCCGAAAGCAAATCCGCCGAGAACAAAATGCCACATCGGTGTAACGGCAAACATTGGGTTCGTGTAACTTCCAATTAAATTAAATGTGGTTGCCATCAGAAACATTCCAATGACAATGCTAAACATAATTTTCCAAGAACCGACTCTGGAAGCAATTAAAATTATGGCTCCAATAAGACATGCTAATACTGAGGTTTCGCCCATTGAGCCGGGGATTATGCCAATGAACGCATCCCACCATGAGGCTGAAACTTTCAATAAAGGGTCTGCAAATTCAGCAAGGGGAGTGGCTTTGCTCAATCCATCAACCGCAACCCAAACTTTATCACCCGAAATTGCTGCAGGATATGCAAAAAATAGAAAAGCTCTTGTTGTGAGCGCTGGGTTCAAGATATTCATTCCAACGCCGCCAAAAACTTCCTTTCCAATCACAATCCCAAAAGATGTTCCAATAACTACCTGCCAGTAAGGAATATTTGGCGGAAGTATTAAAGGAATTAGCAAACTCGTTACAAAAAATCCTTCATTAATTTCATGTTTGCGGATGGAAGCAAATAGCACTTCCCAAAATCCGCCTGCCATAAGTGTGATAATGTACACGGGGAAAAAATAAAAAGCGCCGTGCATAATGTTCGAAAAAATGCTTCCGCTGTTAATTTGTATTCCCAGCCAGTTTAAAAATGCGCCCTGCCAATTATCGCCATGAACCTTGCCTAAATGCTCCAACGCCATATTTGCCTGATAACCCGTATTGTATAGAGCCATTAAAACAGCAGGAGCAAGCGCAATAACAACAACGGTCATCATTCTCTTTAAATCCATGAAATCTCTTACGTGAGATGCTTTTGTAGTAACTTTTCCGGAAGTAAAGAAAAAGGTTTCGGCAGCTTCGAAGAGAGGGAAAAGTTTTTTCAGTTTTCCTCCTTTAACGAAGTGCTTTTCCTGCTTCGCCAAAAATTTCTTTAAGAATTCCACTAATTAACCTTCCTTCTCTATTAACGATAAATTTCTTCTTAAAATTGAACCATATTCTACTTTTGACGGGCACGTGAAAGTACAAAGAGCTAAATCTTCTTCGTCTAATTCCAGCGCTCCTAATTTTTCTGCTTCCTCAACATCATCAACAGACAGCGCTCTTAACAAATAAGTTGGGATTATGTCCATAGGCATTACTTCTTCGAAGCTGCCGCTTGGAACAATTGATCTCTTACCGCCGTGAACTGCCGTTGTTAGTTCATACTTTTTATTAGGAATTATTTTTGACATCACGGTATTTTTGAATGAATACATATTGAATCCGGGACTCATCCAACCAAAGAATTTTCGATCTCTGCCTTCTTTTATTGCAGAGATTTGTTGATGATATCTTCCAAGATAATTCAAATCATCTTTAGCCGTGAATCCGGATAACACCGAACCGGAAATTAATCGAATTTCGCCTTCGACTAACTCATTTGCAGTTATATCCGCAATGCTCGCGCCAAGTTGAGTTTTTACTAATCGTGGTTCTTTGAATCCATAACCGCCGAGAGCGATAATTCTTTCAGTTAATATTTTGCCTGTCGTAAATAAATGTCCAATTGCAGAAACATCCTGTAGATTTATATGCCAAACCGTTTTGGTCCTGCTTACCGGATCAAGAAAATGAATATGAGTTCCAACGTTTCCCGCCGGATGAGGACCTGTAAATTCTTCGACCTTTAATTTTGTTGAATCGATAATTGGGATTTGTGTTTCGGGGTCTTTACACAGAAAAACCGATCCTTCTGTTAACTTTTCAATTACTTTTAAACCGGTTTTAAAATTATTCTCATTTCCTTCAATCAATTTTGAAATCGAAGGCGCAAGCGGATTAGTATCCATTGCAGTTATAAAAATTGAATGTGGTTTACTTTCCGGATTTGCAATTTTACTAAAAGGACGCGTTCTAAGTGAAGACCAAAGTCCTGAGGCGAGTAAAATTTCTTTAACTTTTTCCTGGCTCAAACCGCTAAGTTGGTTATCGTTAAAATACTCAAAAGTTACTTCATCGTTTCCTTGTAGTTCAATAATCAGGGAACGGAAAATTCGTTTCTCTCCGCGATTAATCTCCACAACTTTCCCGCACGCAGGGGAAGTGAATTGAACTTCGGGCATTTTTTTATCAGTGAACAACGGCTGCCCAAGTTTAACCACGTCACCAACTTGAACTAGAAATGTGGGTTTCAATCCAACGTAATCGTCTCCGATAAGTGCGGCGTGTTTTACAACTTTGGCGCCTGAAACTATCTGATTCGGTTTACCGCTTATTGGTAAATTCAACCCTTTCTTAATTTTTGTTAATCCCATATCAACCTTAGAGTCTGTAATTAAAAAATTAAAAATAGCACTTAATTTTTATTATTAAAAGACATTAAGCTATTTTTGGTTAGATAAACTTCTAGTATCACATATTTTTTTTACTGAAAAATTTTAGCGGTATCTAATTATGAAAATAATTATCTTGGCAGCCGGTTCAAATGAGCTTTCATTTGTAGTTTGAATTTGCTTTGCGATGAGGGTTTAATTCATTGCATAACCGTAGAATTTATTAACTCTTTTTTTTTGAGGAATGTATGAAAAAAATATTGAGCGCGATCTCAATGATCATTTTTGCTGCTTCTATCTTTGCGCAAATCACTTTTGAAGGTCCGGCAAATGGTTCTATCAGTTCAGGCGTAGTAATTTCAACCGAGACTTTTGCAAAAAAATCTTTTACCGGCAGTCAGAGATTAAAACTGTTTATTCACAACCAGCCGATTGCAGTTGAAGAGGGAGCAGATAAAGTTGTGCCTACAATGAAAGAAGGCGAAAATTTTATTGAAGATCCAAGATATAAACGCAATTCTCTTTTTAAAGCAAATAATAAAGACAGTGTTGTAATTTTTAGAAGTTTTGAAGGAATTGAAGAAACGAATTCAATACCTCCTGACCCATATTTGGCGGTGGGACCAAATCATATTGTTCAAGTTGTAAACAGCGAGTTTAGAATTTCCGATAAAAAAGGTAATACAATTAAAACAATCGATGCAGATGAGTGGTACGCCAGTGCGTTGACCGGAGCAAGCGCATTTGATCCTAAAATAACTTACGATCACTTTGATAAACGCTGGATTATGACTTGGCTGCACGTGAACGATGCGGCAAGCGAATCATATTATTTGTTTTCTGTTTCCGATGATGAAAATCCTGTTGGAGTTTGGTACAACTGGGCAATTCCTTCAAATACGGAAGGGAATACAATGTCCGGCAATTGGGGAGACTATCCAGGAGTTGGGTTTGATGAGAAAGCCGTTTACCTAACGTCCAATCAATTTCCGTTTGCAGACGAAGGCGATATTTATCCTAAGATCAGAATAATCGATAAAAAAAATATTTACATTAACGGAAATCCGGGCACGCTTACTTGGACAGATTTTTGGAAAATTACTTTCCCCCGTTCTGTAAATTCTGCATTTGGAATTAGACCGGCACGCATGCATGAAACATCTGATAATGGCGAATTTTATTTAGCTTGTTCTCGCTGGTTTGGCGAAACAAATTCAAGTACCGCACTTTTTAAAATAAATGATCCAATCGGAACCCCGACATTAACCGGAACCGCTATTGCAACTGCAGAGTATTCCAGAGTTCCGTCACCAAAACAGCTTGAAGGCGGAGACATTGACATCGAAAGCGGTGGTATTCACATTAGAAACGAACCGGTGTATCGTGGCGGTTTGCTTCACATAACTCATACGGCAAAATATAATACAGTTTCAGGTGTACGTTATCTCGCAATCGAACCAGTTATAGATGCGGCAATTGTAGATTTTATAATGGGAACTCCCGAGCATTTTCATTTATATTCGGCGTTGGCTGTTAACAGCAACAACGATGTTATTTTAAGTTACAGCAGATCTTCAGAAAATGAGTACGCTGGAGCATATTATGCTGTGGTTCATTCAGCTACGGAACTTCCGACCGGGAGCTATACTCTTCAGCAAGGGCTTGCTAACTACGTTAAAGATTATTCTTCTGGTAGAAACCGATGGGGAGATTACAACGGCGCCTGGGTTGATCCGAAGGATGATTTAAGTTTCTGGGTTATGTCAGAATACGCTGTTTCAAAGAATACATGGGCAAACCGTGTCGGTGGTGTCCGCGCGTATCCGTTCAATGAGCCTTACGTAAGAGTTGATAAGAGCATTCTTGAATTCGATCTGACTGAGGTTCAGAAACCCATCAATACAAAAATATTGAAGGTTGCTAACTTGGGTAAAAAGAATTTGAGCATATCCAAGATTAGCATCGGAAATAGCGATTTTAAAATCAAAAATAATTTAACGTTCCCGATCTCATTAGGTCCTGCGGTTGATACTCTTTATCTCGAATTAGAATTTAGTCCCACATCCCATGGAATTATTACAGACACGCTCGTGATTGAATCAAATAGTCAGATAAGTATTGATACTAAAACTATACTTACAGGAGAAGGATATTACATAACCCCGGTATCAAAGAGTAAGCTATATGCCTCAACAGGAAGAGGAAGCGGCTCTGTAGGCAGAGTGATTAGTGTAAATACAACGACAGGAGAAGGCACAGTATTAGGAGAATCCGGGTATAAACCATTAAGAAGCGCTACGATCAATCCATTGACGAATGAATTAGTTGCAGTAAATCCTGTGCTGGGTGAAGTGCCGACGTTTATCCGCATCCGGGGAAATGATGGCAGAGGATATTTCTTTGAAGAAACACCGCTTGAATTTAATACTATTGAGTTTGATAAAGCCGGTCTTCTTCACTGCATCACAAAAGACAAAAAATATTACACTATGGATTTTACAACTTTCGATACTACTTTTATCGCCGAAATGCCATTCGATATTATTGCGATGAGCTTTCATCCCACAAGCGGAGAACTCTATGCTACAACCGCTGAAAGTTCCGATAAAGATAGAATCTATAAAATCTCCGCTGCGGGCGATACTACTCTATTTGGAAGAACCGGTTTAGGTTCACGTATTGAAGCGTTAGCTTTTGATGATAATGGAAATCTATTTGGAACAACAGGCAGCGAAACTCAATTTAGTAAGTTGATAAAAATTAACACATCTACGGCTGCGGGCACAGAATTGGGCGCGGTAGGTTTTCGCGGAGTTCTTGGATTGGCTTTTGCGTTTGACGGTATAGTCGGATTAAAAGATAAATTCGAAATTCCTTCGAAGTTTGATTTGGCGCAGAATTATCCAAATCCGTTTAATCCATCGACTAATATTGAATTTTCTTTACCGTTGCAATCAAAAGTAAGTTTAACAGTTTACAACCTGTTGGGTGAAGTAGTTGCCGAATTGTTGAATACAGTTCTTCCTGCTGGAATGCATTCATATAAATGGAACGCCGCAAACTCCGGCAAAAATTTGAGCAGTGGAGTTTATATTTACTCATTGAAAGCTGTTGATGAAAACGGAAAAGAAATTAGCATCAGTAAAAAAATGATGCTTTTAAAATAGTTTGCAGTAGTAATTAAACCTCGAAGGACAAAAACAGACCTTCGAGGTTTGTTCAATCCCTTGTTTTAAATTAAATTCTTACTTATTTTCAATCCGCTATCTGAGTCAATAGGAATTTTAATTCATAGAGAGCTTCCGTTCCGGATTAAATAGCAAGATATAATAATTATCATCGATACCGAAAGTGAAATATATTCTCATATTACTTACGTCAATATTGATTTTTACACTTGGCTGCACTCCATGTAAAAATGCGCAACGTAATGTTTCATCTGCAGACACAGTCGTATCATCATCACTTCTTATAAATTATGCTGCAAAAAAATTTGATTCTTATCGAGTGACATATAACGCCAAAAAGGATTTTGCTTATTGTGTAGAAAACACAAAGGGAGTAGCGGGGATTAGCA
>JAHJTX010000120.1 GCA_018829545.1 Bacteroidota bacterium
ATGATATTAGTATAAGGCAACACTACAATTATATGACGAAGTTTTTTATCTATTGCTGTCTTTAATAAGTGAGCCATAACTGCTGTTGTTTTACCTGTCCCCACCGGACTATCGCAAGCATAGAAAGATGGATTTGTATCTGCTTTTCTGCACACTTCATATATTTCTTTTCTAATTTGATTTCTTTTATTCAGTTTATTCTTCTTACCTAATTCAGCAACATATCGATCAAGAGATTCTAGCCGCTTCTCCCATTTTGGCTCTACACGAGATATCGAAAACTCTTTCCCGTAATTATTAGCTGTATCACCGTGATCTGCATCAACCAAGCATGAAAGAGCGACTCTTAAAGTCAATCCATTCCATTCAGTCGGTGAGTCATTAATTTCTTTTAACTGTAGAAGTCCTGATTCAGCGTGTTTTGAAATATATTCGTTGAGCTTCTGTTCTGTATGTATCATTACATCTTTATCTCGAAGGCAAAACTCTTCTTTTGCTAACTCTGCTGGAATAGAAGGGATACCATAGTGAGGTTGATAAGCATGGTGAGAATGAACAAGAATGGAAGAACGACCCATTTTATTTTTTAATAACCAAGCTGTCCCTGCCTCAATATGATTAATTGGCAAACCTTTTCCCCCACCTTTGGAAAGGACTTTCTGATTTTCATCATCCAACTTTCCTAGATCATGAAAAATTGCTGCTGCCCGTATCGCTTCACGGAAAAAATCTAAATCAACTTTGTAATAGGGTGAAAGAGATTTGACGTTTTTTTCGGCTCGCCTTAATACTTCAGATATATGTTTATAGTATGTTTGAACCGGTACGGGCGGATTTTTCCCTTTGCTATGTGCTAGCCATTCAGTCATTTATATTTCTTTCATTAAATCTCTAATCGGCATTACCTTATTGCGTAGTTCTTCCGGTAAATCTTTATCAGTTGGTATAATATATTCCTCTCTCGATAGAGAGGGTTTCTCTGAATCTTCTTTTTTCTTTTTACGTGGTGTTAATGCATCTATTAAACCAAAATCCGAACAAGAACCTAAAGGCGAATTGTGTTCAATATACCAAGCATGAAGTATTTCTACCTGACTTCTAATATAGGAAGCTGTTTGTGTATAAGCATATGGGATAACTTTCGTTAGAAGTTCTATATCTTCTTTTTTGCAATCGGTCGCCCCAGCTGCAGAAGGATTTATAAAATAAGGCAAACAATATATTGCATGTTCAACGATTCTATAGCTTAATGGAGCCATTCCTTGCTCTTTTCCTTCCTCCACACCCGCCTTGCTTGTCGTTGTCAATCGTTGAATTCTGATAGGTGAAACAGAAACACCAAGCCCAAATTGAACAACTCCTGTTTTAATAGTTATCTTTTGTTGTCCCTCCTTTTTTTCTTTTTTACTTGTTTCTTCTTTTTCATTTTCACCTTTTTCAAGAAATGTATTTCCAAAAATTCTTCCATCCCAATATTTTTCTTTAAAAATTTTGCCGTTTTCATTTCTTAGTTCTTTAGTCAATAAACCTCGATCCCTATACCTCTGTTCAAATATTTGAAAATTATCAGGATCTAATACAGGACTAAATTTCGTTGATACTTCTTTCCATAAAGGTCCACTTTTGTCATCAATAAGATCACGTAGTTTACGCTTAAACGATACAGGCGATATTTCACCTCTCCAGTCTATATCTCTATACCTTGGATCGCTTTCTCGATCAGGATCGCCATTCGGGTTTGAATTAATTACTTCGATAACCAATAATCCGGTTGCACGGTTAAAGATTTCTTTTTTTGTTGAGTCTGACATATTAGTCTCCATTTGATTTATGAAATGATAGTTTTTGAATTATTTAATTCAAGATTTTCTTCAATTACAGCTTTAGAATCAATTCCGGTTTTCTTTTCTGATCTTGATAGATAACCTAATAAAATTTGAGTTTTGTCTATTTCAGTTGTTGCAGTAGGTAATTTCCCTTCTTCAATTGCGTCTTGGATTATCAAGGATATTTTTCCAATTTCAGCGATTGCCCCATGTGCCCAATTTCCTTTTGCAGGTTTCTGTTTCTCAGTCCACGCCTTATAAATGTTTAGGCGTTCAGATAGGCGCGCAAATGCAATGGAAGGATTTTCCAGGGCAATTCTGAAATGAGCGTTTCCAAGTAGTTGAGGGGGTATGGATTTTCTCCATTTATCTTCATCTTGTTCTTTAGGATAACCACCTCTAACATGTTTGCACCATTCAAAGTGCACAGTATCAACTAATGACAAAAAGCGACCAACATTGAATAAACTGCTTCTCATATAATTCTCCTTTAATATTTCAAGTTTGTGTAAGTAAATAGCAATAACCGATATTGCAGATAATGTTTTAAACTTTAATTCAGTTTTATATTTGTTCAATTCTATTTTGTGCTGAGCGTGTCCTATTTCAATGAGTAATTCATTTGTGCATTGGAATGTTAGAGTTAACAACTTTTCCACAACACTTTTTTTTTCGGTTTTTTGGGCAAAAAAGACATCATAGACTTCATCCATACTTACGCGAGTAACTTCTGTTGAATCTCTTTGTTTTTTCCTGTCCTTTTTCTTCGGTTGAAACCATTTCTTTTGTGTAAGTAAAGCAAGATCCGTAGGAAAAGGACATATTGGAGAAAGAAATATTTTTTTTGCCTCGACATCTTTGTTCTCCAGAAATAATTTAACATCTGTTAAAATATCTTTACGTTTAGCAGTACCCCTTTCTATTTCATTGCGGAAAAAAGGAAAAGAAATGACGGGAATATTCTTTGCTGCTTCCCTCCATCTTTTGTCCGCTTCTTCAAGCTGGGAAATAGTATAAACACGTTGTAATGAGATATGTTTATTCCCAGGGTCAGCTTCCCGTAGAATAAACATTCTTATCAATGAATTAGCTTTTTGAATTTGTTCGCCTTCTAATGCTTCAATAGCAACACTTGATATTGCTTCGTATGTAGTTTCACTAAATGCATCTTTACTTTCTCCCCCTAATAAGTGAGCCTGATTCACTTTTAAGTCGGGTTTGTTCTCAAGGTACACGATTAACAATTCCTTTTTCCCACTCTTGAAACTTGGTATGAGATACCAGGTCTTACCCTTCTTTTCAGGTCGGGTCATTCCTTTGAGCGATCGTGAAATGTCATCAGCTTCATCTTTCCCCACAGGTAATCTTTTTATACTTATTTCCCCATAACGTTCTAAACAAGGAATATTTGCAGAAGCTGAGAATAGATATGTCTTGCCAATGGGTAAAGTTATCTGTGGGTATTTATCATCAATTAATATTTTAGGATTGCCTGATAAGCTACTTATGCCAGTCGGAGTATTCCCATCCACTGAAAGGTTTTGCATTTTCGATACTATAAAAGGTTCTAAACGGGGGCTTGCTACACGATTTAAAAATTTGTTAGCATCATCCCAATCATCAACATCAAAAATCAAACGTACTTCAGCCCGGTATTCATCCTTGTTTTTATCTTTTTTATTACCAATGAGAATATTCTCGATGAGATAATAAGGGATATCGTTTTTTGAATCTTTCAATGCTTTAAGAAACCCAACAAGAAACTTGTCAAATTTACCCACAAGTTGGAAACGAGTCATCAATTCGTAGAAGACATTAAAATTCTTATCTGTTGTTTCAAAAAGTGGCTGTAATTCTTTGGCACGTTCTTGAAGTCGTTGCCACCAGTTTTCTTCAGTTTCTGTAATATTAAATTCCGCACTTTGATTAAAGAGTAGATTCTTTTTCTCCAGTTCGTTCTTTTTCAATTCTTTAAGATGTGTCCGCAGAATATCATTTGATTTAATATTCCATAAGGGCCGCTGCAATTTGATTGCTGGAAAACTGTTGTGATTTCCTTTTGTGATCGTCCATAACTTGATCGTTTCTTGTTTATTCCTGAATTCAATTCTCGTCACATATCCTTTTTCATCAAGTCCGATAATTAAACCATCGCTTTTACCTGGATTTGTTACATCACGGTGTCCACGTGTAAAAGATGATTCATCTACAATTCCACACCGCTCCAGGCTTTTATATAGTGTATATCCTTCATTCAACATATTTAAGTTCTCCTTTCTTAATCCAAACATCTTGCTTATATGTCGGAGAATAGATGCCCGGTGCACTGAAAACAGAAAAAAGCATGGAAGGAATTATTTGTTCGATAGATTCTTCGACTTTAGTTCCTTCGCGGAATTCACCAACGTATGATGGTGTAAACTCGTTCCATCCTAAGCATGGAACGTGATACCACCTGCCAGTTCGTAGTCTTCGTTCAAACTTGTCTTTTAAATAATGTAAATGGTTTGTTGTACGATCTATAGGTGCTTTTTCCAATTCTTCTACAACACCGTAAACACGGTAGCAAACATTTGTTAAGATAGTAGCAAATAGTTGGAAATTGTTTGTTCCACTTTTTCTTAATGGCCCATGATAGTTATTTGTATATCGGTGATAATGAATAGGCGCGCATATTTCAACTTTTATCGGTTTAATATATGCACTTTTAATTCGGGCAATAGATTCGAAAATTCCCTTTGCGGCAGAGTATGTAGGTGCAGGATAAGAAACTGGAGTAGCTCCAGTATCCGGTCTGGTGAACATTGCTGCGGGTCCAGCAATTTCAAAACTAACTTCATAAGGTTCTTTTTGAAGCGGCATTATAACCTCCTTGTTAATTGTGTTTCAATTTTGTTTTATTTCTGATAAACTCTTTCTTCATTTCTACCTCAGTTTTAAAAATCCTTCGGCAAGTCACTCCCAAAAATATTGACAGAATGTTACAGTATTTTGAAAGCCGAAGAATGAATTAATAGAAATTGGGAATTTGTTCTAATTATTTGACGACATTATCAATCATTCTGCAACAATATAATTAAAACATAATCAACTTTAAAGAAAATATTTTTTAGGATAATTTATCTCAAAATTAACAGATTACAAGCCGGGCTGCAGACAGGCTGCTTCAACTATCAGTTCGTCAGATTCCTCGCTGATAAAAAGGATTTTTTTTGACCGGAATTATTGTTCAATAGATTTAGAAGTTCTGAACCTTTCCGCAATCCATAAACCTAAGCCGATAACAGTTCCGCCGATTATTAGCTTTGTTAAATCAGATTCCTCCCCGAAAATTAAAAGCGAGACAAACACGGCAAGAGGGATCTTTAAATTATTCATAACAGAGAGTGTGCCTGCATGGACGAGTCTTGCGCCTTTGTTCCAAAGGAAAAAGGATATTCCTGAGGCGATAGCGCCTAGATAGAGCAGAGTAAATATTTGATTGGTTGATATAATTATGCCGTTGAAATCGATTGTAATAAAACCTAACAATCCGGTAATAAGCACGCCCCCAAAAAATAAAGCGGCAAATAATTCGCGCTCATTTTTCAAATTTATTTTATTTGCCTCAGAGCGGTAGAAAATTTGTCCGGAGGCAAAGCAAATATTAGATAATTGAACGAGAGCAAATCCAAATAAGTTTTGCGAGAAGTTGACCGCTTGCAATAAAATAATTCCCGCTCCTGTAACGGCAAGGAGCGAAGCAAATAGAAAAATTTTATTCAATGATCTTTTAATTGCAGAATCAATCAGCACAATGTAAATCGGGGTGAACACAGTAAATATTGCAATTTCGAATGCTTGCAAATATTGATACGAATAAATATATGCTGAGTACATAATGCCGTATTGAACAGCGCCGATAAGAGCGAATTTGATTATTACTTTCGAATCGTGGTTTTTAATTCGGAAGAGGGGCAAGAAGACTAAAAAGGAAATGAACAATCTTAAAAATGCTACAAGATTTGCATCTAGATTAGTGAGTTGCCCTTTGATTAACCCGAATGAAAAAGCCCAAATAAGAGAGACAATGATTAAATACTGCATAATGAAAAATCTATAAAATAGTGGGCGAAAACCTATAAAAGCGATTTTTAATTTCTTGCACTGTGCAAAATTCGATGAATAAAAATTGTTCCTTTTTCAATCGCTAAAAGATAATATAATTTTGAACGATGATATATTTGTAACCAAGATTTTTAATTTCTTCATCACGAGGGATTCTTCCAAGTTTAGGATTCTCGGATAGTAGTTCCAGGTTCTTCTCGATTTTGTTAGTCATAACATCTGCAGCAGACGGATTATCAGCCGCAATAAACGATATAATTTCTGCGAACTCTTCTTCTGCAATTTTCAGAAACCGAATTGTTAATCTAACTGCCGGCATCAATAGAATTCCTAATACTTGACATTACCTGTTTTAGCGTTTTACCCTTATTGCCCGCAGCTTTTTGGTTTTGCGCTACGGAAAGTTTAGCTAAGATATCAAGTTTTAGCTGAAGTTTGGAGTAATGCTGCATTGACATAACAACCAAATCGCCTTCTCCGTTTTTTGTTATGAAAATCGGTTCATTGAAGTTATGCGCTAATTTAGAAATCTCATTTGATTTATTTCGCAAATCCGATATTGGTTTAATTATGGGCATTATACCTCCATTATTTGTGTCAAAATTATATCATTATTATGATAGGTGCAAAATGTATTCTGCTTAAAAATTCGTGCGAACAATTTTCTAAAAGGTCAATTCTTTTTTTAAAGAAAAGTTGTAAACTTGGCTGCAGCTCACACAAAATGTTGTTAGTCAGAGTTAATCTCCTGCCAAACGCTTATTGCTTCTTCGAATGGTTCTATAGCGCGCGGCATTGCGCCATGCATGTAGGAAATTAAAACTCCGTAATTAACAATCGGCACGCCGGCAATTTTTGCCTGCTTAATTCTCATCTGCGTAGCTTTTCTTGTAATCATGCAGGCGCCGCAGTGCACAATTAATTTGTACTGCGTTAAATCAGCAGGGTAGTCTCTTCCATTCATCACTTCAATTTTCAAATCTTTCTTTGTGTGCAGTTTTAACCATCTCGGAATTTTCACTTTGCCGATGTCATCTTCCTGGGCGTGATGCGAGCAAGCTTCGGCAATTAGAACTCGGTCGCCGTTTTCCAACTGATCGACTCTGATTATTCCTTTAACATATTCTCTCAAATCGCCTTTGTATCTTGCCATCAATATAGAAAATGTTGTCAATGGAATATCTTCCGGCACATCTGCGGCAACCCGCATTATCGCTTGACTGTCGGTAACAACCAGCTTTGGTTTCACTGCGAGTTTGCCTAATGCAGCTCTAAGTTCCTTGTCTTTAGTTACCAAGACAATAGCGTCTTCATCCAATGCTTCGCGTATTGTTTGAACCTGAGGCATAATCAATCTTCCTTTTGGCGCGCCGAGGTCAATAGGAACAACGAGTACAATTAAATCATGCTGTTTAACTAAATCGCCAATTAATGGAGGAACGATTTCGGATGGCAGCAAAACCGTAAGCTTCTCTTTTAACTCAGCCACACCGGAGTTGTTGCGGCAGGAGGTTGAAGAGTAGTTTAATTTATTTTTTGTCAGAAATTCAATTATCTCAAAATTCACACCTTTGTCTGCCTTGTTGATCACAGTGTAAAAAGGCATTTCGATTATGTTCAAATGATTAATCAATTCAATCTCGGCATTCGATGGAGGAAGAGATGCATCGAGAACAAGAATTGCGAAATCAGCCTCACCAATAATTTTAATTGTTTTCTCAACACGTTTTCCACCGAGCTCACCGCTGTCGTCAATGCCAGCCGTATCAATTAGAACAACAGGACCAAAAGGGAGCAGTTCCATTGCTTTCTTTACGGGGTCAGTTGTCGTTCCCGGCACGTCGCTTACTATTACTAAATCCTGTCCGATTAGTCTATTCACTAAAGAAGATTTACCTGAATTTCTTGAGCCGATTACGGCTATATGTTTTCTCTCGGATTGCGCAACTTTATTCAATGTTCACACCTATTTCAATTGAAATAATTATTACGCACCAAATATATTAAAACTATTGCTTTTTATGGATCGAACTTGAGAATGCAAAACACAAATAATTATTATAATTATCGGGACGAATTTATTGATGAATAATCTTGGCTAAATTTAATGCCGAGTGGTTCCTTTCATTAAAATAAAATAAAGCGCGAATGCAACCGCGAATCCAACGAACCAAGCATAGTCGTACAAAAACCGAAGTGAAGGAATAACCAATCCTATTAGCGCAACGAACACTCCAGCGGCAAGTGCATAGATAGATTTAAAGTTGAATCCTTTTTTGAATTCATACTCGCCATTGCGGAGATACAAATCCCGTACATTTAATTTTCTTTTTCTGATCAAAAAGTAATCGCAAATAAGTATTCCAGCAATCGGACCAAGAAAACTTGAATAACCAATCAGCCATCCAAAAATATAAGCGCTGTAATCTGAAAGTAGTTTCCACGGCATCATTATAATTCCGATAACCGCCGTTATCAATCCGCCGCGAACAAAATTAATTTTCTTTGGAAAAAGATTTGAAAAATCGTTAGCAGGCGAAACAACATTCGCCGCAATGTTAGTCGTTAATGTAGCAACAAGCAACGAGACCAATGAAAGAAAAATTACGATCGGACTATCGAACTTTGAAAGTAAAACAACGGGATCCCAAATTGCTTCTCCGAAAATTATTACTGTAGCTGAAGTAACAGCTATTCCGATAAAAGAAAAGAGCGCCATTGTTGGTGGAAGTCCGATTGCTTGTCCAACCATTTGGGACTTTTGACTTTTTGCATAACGAGTGAAATCCGGAATATTTAGCGAAAGTGTTGCCCAAAATCCTACCATACCGGTTAATGCAGGAATAAAGAATTTCCAAAACTCTCCTGTGGTTTGAAATTTACTCGGCTGATTTAAAATCGGACCAAAACTTCCTACTGATTGAAAAGCCCAATACAATAAAACTAAACCCATAAGAATTAAAAACGGCGCGGCGAGAGATTCGAGCCATTTGATAGATTCCGTTCCTTTAATAATGAAGTAAACATTCATCAGCCAGAAGATCATGAAACTAAATCCTGAGCCATAAGCAAAATTTAGCCATGAGGGGAATAAAATTGCTATCATGGAATTTAATGCTTGTCCGCCAATCCATGTTTGAATTCCGAACCAGCCGCAAGCGACAATCCCTCTTAGTAAAGCAGGAACGTTTGAACCAAGCGTGC
This sequence comes from Bacteroidota bacterium, assembly GCA_018829545.1. Classification (GTDB taxonomy): domain Bacteria; phylum Bacteroidota; class Ignavibacteria; order Ignavibacteriales; family Melioribacteraceae; genus JAHJTX01. The sequence continues at coordinate 9,138 of JAHJTX010000120.1, forward strand.
CAAATGACGAACGAGCCAAAATTGGAAATGGAATTCCGTATTTTGTTCCCGCATGTGCATTTAAAATCATCGGAATTAGTACAATAAAATTTCCGAGCGTGATTGTTAAAAGCGCCTGCCACCAATTCATTCCGCCGGCGATCAAACCACTTGCAAGCATGTAAGTTGGAATGCAAACGCTCATTCCGATCCAGAGGGCTGAGTAATTGTAAGTACCCCATGTTCGTTCGGAAATTTTTGTCGGTGCAAGATCGTGATTTATCAGATTACTATCGTGAATATCACTCACGTCAGTTTCAATCAATTTATGCTCAGTAAATAAACTCATGCCGCTTCCATTTCTGTTTTTTGTTAATCGAAATTACACAGACCAAAATCTGTGAAAATCAGTCGAATCCGTGTCATCCGTGTTCTATAAAAATTTAACTCCAAGCTGCACCAAATGTACCGCGTTTAATGAAATTACCTCTTCCGGCTTTACCTAGGAACTTTTCATTTTGAATTACTATTTCACCGCGCGAGATCACAGTCTCAACATTTCCTTTGACTTTTCTTCCTTCGAACATTGAATAATCAACTGCCATGTGATGAGTTTTTGCAGATATGATATGTTCTTTATTTGGATCCCAAATAACAATATCAGCATCGGAACCAGGAGCAATAGTTCCTTTCCTCGGATACATACCGAACATTTTTGCCGGAGCAGTTGAAGTAATTTCCACCCAGCGGTTTAATGAGATTCTCTTTTCATTAACACCGCCATCGAACATCATCTGCATACGATTTTCAATTCCCGGTCCGCCATTCGGGATTTTCGTAAAGCTTTCAACTCCCAATTGTTTTTGATCTTTAAATCTGAACGGACAATGATCGGTGGAAACAATTTGTAGAGAATTCTTTTTCAATCCAGCCCATAGTTTTTCTTGATTCCACTTTTCTCTTAACGGGGGAGAGAACACTAATTTTGCATCTTCGAAACCAGGTTTCCCCATATCATCAAGTGAAAGAAATAAATACTGAACACATGTTTCAGCAAATGCAGGCAATCCTTTATCCCGCGCCTCATCAATTTTTTCAAGCGCGTCATTACACGAAAGATGAACGATATAGATCGGAACTCCGGCTAATTCAGATAATGCAATTGCTCGGTTTACTGCTTCACCTTCGGCGGTAGTCGGTCGAGTCAAGGCGTGATAAATTGGCGCGGTTTTTCCGTCAGCAACAGCTTGCTTTACAATTTGATCAATCACATTTCCGTTTTCTGCGTGCATGCAAACAAGGGCTCCGGTTTTAGCTGTGTGCTTCAATGCGCTGAATATCGTTGAATCGTCAACCATCAAAACATTCGGATAAGCCATGAACAATTTAAAGCTTGTAACGCCTTCACGAACCATATCGGACATATCTTCCAGATGAGCTTCCGGAAGGTCTGTAATAATCATGTGAAAACCATAATCGATTACGGCTTTGCCGTCAGCTTTTTTCATCCACGTATCGAGTCCGTCTCTCATTCTCGTTCCCTTTGCTTGAATGGCGAAATCGATGATAGACGTTGTTCCACCGAATGCAGCCGCTTTAGTGCCGGTTAAAAAATCATCCGCAGAAGTTGTGCCGCCGAATGGCATATCAAGATGTGTATGAACATCTATGCCTCCAGGAATAACGTATTTTCCTTTTGCATCGATGACTGAATCTGCTTCCATATTCAAGCTCATCCCAATGAGCGATATTTTTTCTTTTTCTATAAAAATATCACCGACATAATTTTGCTCTGCGGTGACAATCCGACCGTTTTTTATTAGTAGTGACATTATATTTTCTCCTTTTTTAGCGTTCAGTTTTCAGCGATCAGCTTTCAGTAGGAACCGATTGCTGACGGCTATGAGCAGATAGCTCTATGTTTTTTCACTTAACTTTTTTATTAATCCGATTAACATCTTTTTTGTTTCTATAACTTGTAAGTTAGTTTGCTCATAATCATGTTTCGATAAATACTTCAATTCACAAGAAAAAAACAAGAGGTATTCCAATTCGCAAGCTGAACCAAAAGCTATTTGGAGAAATCTTTTAAAGTCTGCATCGGAACCACGACCAGACCCTTCAGAAATATTTGTCGGAATTGAAACACTTGCCCGTCGGATTTGACTAATCAATCCATACATCTCTTCCTTTGGAAAGGTAGCAGTAATATTATAAATAGCCAAGGCAATGTTATGAGACAATTCCCATACTTTAAGATTTCTAAAATCTTTCATAACTCAACTATAATCCAATTATTAACTGATTGCTGACTGCTGAAAGCTGACTGCTCTAATGTATCTCAATTCCAAATTTCTTTTGAAACGCTCTAAGTTTCTTCCAAGTTAATTCAGAATTCTCTTTTTTGAAATCCGTCACTAATTCGTTCCATGTTTTTGTTTCTTTGCCGTCATCAACCCTTACCATTGAAATACAGCCTTCAACTGGACAAATGATAGAACAAAGATCACACCCCACACAATCTTCTTCCCGAACAACAGTTCTACTTTTTCCATTCTCTGATATCAAATCAATGCATTGGTGAGCACCGTCTTCACAGGCAATATGACACAAGTTGCAATGAATGCATTTATCTTGATCGATTCTTGCAACAGTTTTATGCAGGAGATTGAAATTTCCGAAATCGTCTAATTGTGGAAGCGCTTTTCCTCTGACTTGATCTAAAGAAGTGAATCCTTTTTCTTCCATCCAGAATGAAAGTCCTTCCTTCATATCTTTTACAATCCTAAATCCATAATGCATAACCGCAGTGCAAACCTGAACGCTGGTAGAGCCGAGTAAAATAAATTCAAGAGCGTCCCGCCAGTTACTTATTCCTCCGATTCCGGAGATTGGAAGATTGACTTCTTTATCAATTGCTACTTGAGAAACCATGTTCAGTGCAATGGGTTTTACAATTGGTCCGGCAAGCCCGCCGTGACCGCTCTTTCCCGCAATACTAGGTCTCAATTCGAATGTATTTAAGTCAACTCCCATTATACTGTTGATCGTGTTTATAAGAGCAATTCCCGCGGCTCCTCCTGCTTTTGCTGCGCGTGCGGGCATTTGAATGTTGCCAATATTCGGAGTAAGCTTAACTAACACCGGAATAGTGGAAACTTCAGTAACCCACTCAGTAATCATTTTACAGTATTCGGGAACTTGACCAACTGCAGAGCCCATCCCTCTTTCGCTCATTCCGTGCGGACAGCCGTAATTTAATTCGAGTCCATCGCAGCCTGTATCAATTGTTCTTTTTACAATATCATGCCAGGTTTCGCGTTTGGATTCAACCATCAGCGAAACAATAACTGCTCTATCGGGCCAGAGTTTTTTTGTTTCGGCAATCTCTTTGAAATTGACTTCGTTACTTCTATCACTTATTAATTCAACGTTATTTAGACCAACAAGTTTTTGCCCGTTATAATCCAATCCGCCGTAACGGTTGCAGACATTCATAACCGGTTCGCCGATTGTTTTCCACACAGTTCCGCCCCAGCCCTCTTCGAATGCTTTGCAATTTTGATAAGCTGAATTAGACGGCGGCGCTGATGCAAGCCAAAATGGATTCGGTGATTTTATTCCAGCAAAGTTTATAGACAAGTCAATCATTTAATACCTCAATTGTAAAAAAATAGAACGCGAATGAACACGGATTCAACGGATTTTCGCAGATTTTTTATTTTCATTTGAAAATACTTTTCTAATAAATTTTGCTTCTTTGCCTAAGTTGAACAAAAGTCCAACTTCTTTATCAGTAGCTTTAAGATAATTTAACAATTGTGCTTCATGTTCTTCACAAATTGCATCTGCAGCTTTGAGTTCAATGATTACTAGATCATTCACAATTAAATCGGCAAAGTAATCTCCAACATCATAGCCCTCATAAAAGACTTTTATATTCTTCTGTTGTTCAATTTTGAATCCTGAACTAGTCAATTCAATTTTTAATGAATTTTCATAAACCTTTTCCAGAAAACCATAACCTAGAGTATTGTAAACCTTATAAAATGCTCCGATTATTTTTCTCGTTAATTCTTCGTGTAACATAACATTCGTGTTTATCCGTTTAATCCGCGTTTTTCCGTGTTCTATTTAAGTCGATAAATATTTATAAATTCCATGAGCTGCACGCTTTCCATCATAAGCGGCGTTCACAACTTCTTTTCCTCCGTTGATACAATCTCCACCGGCAAATACTTTTGGATTTCCAGTTTGATAAGTTTCCGGATCAACGATAATCATACCATTCTCGATTTTCAAATTTGGAATTGAATCAATGAGTACAGTGTTTGTTTGCTGACCGATGGCTTTAATAACCATATCAACTGGAATAACGAATTCAGAATATGGTATTGGCTTTGGTCTGCGTCTTCCTCTTTCATCCGGTTCATTCAATTGCATTTTTTGACATTCAATTCCCTCAACAGAATTATTTCCAATCACTCGAATCGGGTTTGTTTGGAAGTGAAATACCACTCCATCTTTTTGTGCGAGTTCAAATTCAAATTCATACGCAGGCATTTCGCTGCGGCTTCTTCTGTAAATAATCATAACTTGTTCCGCGCCAAGACGTTTTGCTTCCGTAGCCGCATCAATCGATGTATTTCCCGCGCCAATTACCGCGACACGTTTTCCAACATTAACCTTTGACCATTTCTCTTGCTTAACCTCTTCAATGAATTCAAGCGCACCAACCACTCCTTTTAGATTCTCTCCCTCAATTTTTAAGTCAAAACTTTCACCCAAACCAATTCCGATAAATATTGCATCGTGCCTTGCAGACAATTCTTCAAACGAAATTTCTTTCCCTATTCTGGTATTAGTTTGAATC
>JAHJTX010000121.1 GCA_018829545.1 Bacteroidota bacterium
TCGAGGTTACACATTGAGTGAGGGGAAATCTTCAAAGTTGAGATCGCTTCTCCCGATGACGAATATTATAAATTCCCGAAGTCTGGTTTACAATATTGGAACTTTAGACTTCGGGAATTTGACGAGTAAATCCTTCTTCGTGCCTTGGGACTTGTGGCAAGGATATAGAAAAAATTATTTGATTAACACAAATTTCTTCATATCAGAAAAACTACCCGCTTCGATTCTGTAAATATAAACTCCGCTTGCCAGCCCGCTGCCGTTAAAATTTATTTCATGAACGCCGGCAGATTTATATTCATTCACCAAAGTCTGAATTTCCCTTCCCAGAATATCAAACACTTTTAAGGTTACCAATTGACCGTGACCGCCATTGTAGGAATTAGGAATGGCGAATTTAATTTTTGTGGTCGGGTTAAACGGATTTGGATAATTTTGATAGAGAGCATAGTCATTCACAACTGGAATTTCCTCTTCCTCTGTGCTGACAACAATCGGAGCTTTACCATAGTAATAAACATCCGCAGTGAAGCCGGCAATACTCATAGCAAAGTTTGTACGCTGTGATGATGGAATTTCGAGATAAGTTCCGTCAATCAAATTTGTGAGATAATAACTGCCCGTCCCATCGAATGGCAGATTGCTTAAATCCAGCGAAATAGTTTTACTACTTTCTCTAAAATTCGCGGCAGTCAATAAATGGTTTTCACCGCTGACGGTTAAGTAAGTATAAATGTCATCGGGTTTATCGTTTGCAAGTCTATTAATCTCAGGATTATGAATATAATCTCTTCTAATTCTGGTTAATCTTTGGAAATACGGAAGCAAAGTATCCGGATCGCTCCAGTCAATCATATCCCTGTAAGTTACTTCGCCAACTTCACCTCCGGAATAAATTAGCGGAATTCCATTTGAGGTAAATATTATGGTGTGAGCGAGTTTTGATTTTTGTGTATTATGCGAAGCGGTAACCCGCTGTTCGTCGTGATTTTCCATGAATCTAAAAGGTCTAGCGTTTACATGATAAGCTTTTCTCAATTGATTATCGAGAGCGTTGATAGAGCTAGTGCCTGCAATTGTTTCAAGGATTCTGTTTCTGAGGTTCCAATCGTAAGCGGACTCAAATTTATTTTGATAATAAACAGGATCGTTAGTGCTCGCTTCGGCGAGTAAATATATTTCCGGCTTAATATTTTTTAATTCACGCCGCCAGTCAATCCAGAATTGTTGATTCCTCTCTTGAACGCCCCACGCAACATCGCATCTGTAGCCATCGATGCCGTATCGCGCAACCCAGTATTTAGAAACGTAAATAAAATATTTGTATACATCCGGATTGTCGAAATTCAAATTCGGGAGTGAAGCCCAATCGAAGAAATATTCATACTTAGAATTTCCAGGCTCGCCTTCCCATAAATAAAAATCAGCCCACGGAGAATATCCCCGGTACTCGAATGCATTCTGCATAAACGGATGCTGAACGGATGTGTGATTAATTACTAAATCTAGAATTACTTTTATTCCCGCTTTTCTAAATTCGGAAATCATAGAAATAAATTGCGCTTCTGTTCCAAAATCTTCTTCGAAACCAAAGTAATCAGTAATCTCATACCCGTGAGTTGTGGGACCGGTATAAATTGGCATTAGCCAGACAGTATTTACGCCCAAAAGTTTGATCTGCGGAACCTTACTTTTTATTCCCTCGAATCCGCCTTGTTCCGAAAACGAACGCGGGAAGATTTCATAAATAATTGCTTTGTCTATCCACGCCGCATGATCGTTTAATGAATTAACATATACGCTGTCTCCGGCGGAAACGATATATCTGCGCACTCTGTTTTTTCTGTTTTCGGAATCTCTAACCTGAAGATTAACATAATACTCGCCGTTGACCAATGGAACATCGAACGTAATTGATTTCGCTGACGAGATAGCGTTAATGGGAGCCGGATTTGCTAAATCTCGCGACCAAGAATAAGTAAGCGGCAGATTTAGTGGCGATGTTGCTTCTGCATTCATTGTAACTGTTCTGCCATTTACCGAAGCCGTAATGGTAGCTATGGGCGAAAAATCTTCTTCGTATTCTATCACCAAATTTCTTGAGCGCGATTCAAAATTCTTTGCATCAACTGCTTTGATGTAAAAAACATTCTCGCCAAGATTTAGCTTAAAGGGTATCTCAAATTTTCCATTAGCCACGCTAATTGTTGTCATCTCATTATTGGCGTACAAATCCGCAGAAGTAATTTCAGTATCATTAATTGCCCCGTGAATGGTTACGTTGGGATACCAGAGCGCTGCGCTTGGAGTAAGCCACTGAATAACCGGACCGAATGAAGCCAAACTATCGGAGATATCTTTTGCGGTAAGAGTCCGTTTGCCGCGATGATTTCCATCAAACCTTAAGAATCTTGGTCCGCTTTTAACTCCCTGAGGAATATAATTGGCAAACATTCTTTTCTGCCAAAACCCGCTGCGCATAAAAGCTGCGTCATAAACGTCGGGATCTTCAATGCTCGCGCTTCCGTTTTCGGCAACTGTAACTTCAAACGCTTTTCCGCTTTTATCTTCAGCCGCTAAATAGGAAAACAAAATGAAATCTCTTTCGCTAATCCAGCCAAGAAGAATACTATCCAGATAAGCCAGGCTTACGGTAAACTGAAATTTGTTTGTTTCCATTGCATCTGAATTTACTTGAAGCGCTCTGTATGCGTTAGGATTATCTAAATTGAACCATAACTTGTTTTCGAGAGTTGTGTTTTCGAATTGATTGCCAGGCGCGCCTATCGAGGCAAACACGCCGTTGTTCTGCCATTCCAGAAGCTGTATATCAAGTGACAAATGGTCGGCAATATAATTTGAGTTTGGGTTTGCAATAATCAGGGCTATCCTTGTTCTGTCGGTAATGTCCTCAAGTTCAACGGTGAAATCAAGAGAGGTATGTTCTGGCAACTCATCAATTTTTACTGAAAGAATATCCGCGCTTCCGCTATTAACTGACACGGGATACGAATAAGGTTCGTCGTCTATTGCATCAACGTAATAAGTGCCGGTTTGATTTAAGTAAATTCCGTACGTATAATTCTCTGTTGCCGCCAAACTGCTATCGTTTTCGAAGTTAACCGAAACCTTGTGAATTCCTTCTCCCGCAAATGTCAGATTAGCAGATACAATTGAACTTTCTGAATCAAAAGTGTGAGACTGCAGAACATCATTTAACTTAACGGCAATGCTCTCTTTTTTTACGCCGCCGCCCTTTATTCCAGGTCTTAGTTCAGATTTTAAAACAATAGCGGAGTTATCCAAATAATATATCGTTCCCTCGGAAGGAGTTATAAGTTTTATGTGAGGCAATGAATCCGCCTTAACGGTAAAAGCGTTGTTATCCGTATTTTCACTTACAGCGGGTTCATCCGGATCGTTTATCCAAAAGAATTCATTCAGTTTATATTTGTATTCATAACTTCCTTCTTCAAGAAGCGCGGTTGTCTGCCATAAGCCATCGCCATTCAAATCGGTCATTGGATTAAACTTATCGTTCCAATTATTAAATGAACCAACTACCGATGTCTTTGCGACATCCTGCGTAAAACTTACAAAAGAATTGTTTTCATCGTAGTAAAAATCAACCGGCACAAAGTAGGAAACAAAAGAAGTGTTCCTTTCAAAATTAGAAGTGCGGGCATCAAAACCGGCAGATGAGGATATTGAAGCAGAAACCCTGTGCGGTCCATCGCTGAGTGGTTCCGGTAATGTATAATTGAATTCTTTCTTATCGGCATTGTAATATTGAAGCGGATTGCTGATTGCAACTCCATCCACCATAACTGAAATTGAAGATAAACTAATTGGTTTGTCGGCGCTGCTTGCAAAGATTGCTCTGATTGGCGTTCCCGCTTTTGATGTGTCTATAAATACATCTCCCGCCGTTGTTTTATCCCTTGGCAGCAAATAAGTGATCATGGGATCTTTAACTTGTATGAAGGAGTTATTATTGTCCGTGACATTTATATTTGGATTATCGGGATCGCCCCAAGCCAAACCCCAATCTGCGTCCATGACGTATTTGTAATTGTATACGACATCTTTGGCTAAATTTAAAGTGATTTCATATTCGCCATCGCTGTCATCGTCCTTCATTACAGTGGCTTCATCAGCATTATTCCATCCGTTAAAAGTTCCAACAATTCTTAATGTTGTAAAATTTGTGTAGGTAGGTCTAAAATGAAATGTAACCGGAACGGACTGAGCCGCGAGTTCAACGGATAAAATAAAAATCGTCACTAAGCTAATAACAATGCGCCTCATCGATAAATCTCCTTAATATAAATTATATGGTTTTTTTTAGTGAATGAAAATAACCAATTACTTACAATTTTATAAATAAATTCATCTGATAGCGTGGGAGCATTCGTAGGAATAAAAATTGAACGCGTGATAATTATTGCGATTCTAGAGCTTTTCCTCCTCCAATAAATACTGCGTTTTTTTATTATTTCTATTGAAGTCCACAATGTATTTGAATGTCAGTGGCGTTTTAGTCGACAGCATTTCAATTACATCTTGCGAAAGGTTTTTCTTGCTGAATGGAATGCACTTGACGTACTCGGTTATGTTGCCAGGTTTTCTGCCATACTTGTAATCGTAAGTAAAATCCCCCGCTTCATTAATGGTCACACTCTCATTTAAGACATTGGGCTGGCTAATATAAAATTCATGATTCGGATTGAAAATATCCGTGAATAAATTATTGCTGTAAAGATATTCGTAAAGTTCTTTTGAAGTATTTTCCGCGGGATCAATAAAGTTGATTTTCTCCGACATATATTTTCTGTAAATGTATTCGCCGTTTTCTTTGTAATTATACAACTCGGTAAATTTTTTCTCGAATAAATCCGAATAAAAAGGATAATGAGTACATCCAAGAATTACCGTTTTAAGCAGCGGTGCATTCTTATTCGTTAAAATCTGTTCCATCAAACTTACGACGTGGTAAGAAATATAATTTTCTATTGAGTTGATTTGTAACTCGTCGGGATTTTCTAAGCTGCCGGCAAATAACATTTTTGAACCTGCAAAATCGAAGTTGTACCGCCTCAATATTTTTTTATTAATCTTTGCTGCTGAGTGATTAAAAGAAGGACCTCTGTAATCAGTTCGCGGAATAGAAGCGTTATTTAAGATATAGTCTTTGGCGCCGTCAATTGCTCCGGCTAAACCAATGCCCGCCTGTTGAAAAACAACAAGATTTCCCGAATAAGCAAGTAATACTTTTTGCTCATTTATTGATTCTACGTAGCCCATCGATGATACAGTTCCTGCCGTTGCCATTACTGCAATCGACGCATCTTCGCTTTTATTAATTGTACTCAGCGCGCCTCTAACGCCCGCTCCGATTACTCCGATAACTTTAATATTCAACTTAGCTTTTTCTAAAAATTTTTCAATATCCTTTTTCCCGAATGCTGTTGCGGTATTACAAGCAATAACAATTGCCTTCACTTGCGATTTATCGTTCATATAATTTTTGCTCGCGGGAGATTGATAATATTTATTGCCCAGCAAAAACTGAACATCTTTAATAACGTGTTCTTTCAAAAGAGCAGTGTTTTTATTCGCCTCATATTCGCCGTAAGGCATATTTGCGTGATCGCCGAAATAAACAAATCCTTCTCTATCAAAATCCCTTTTATTATCGCCTTTCGGAAGAAAAGTATTTAATCCATTGTCGAATTTATCGTAATTCAAAATAGCGTCAAGTACTGTTAATCCGCCGGTCCCGGAATCAAATACGCCTACCGGAAGACTTCTATTACCAACTGGATATTTATTGACATCAACATAGTAGTAACTATTCTTCTCCGTCAGAATTGTTTCAACAATATTCTTTTTAGACACATTCTCTGAATTACATGCGAGTACAATTATACTGAGAAGTAATAGTGAAAAATATGTTAATAATTGATTCATGAGCGAGATCCTATCTTGCGTTGGAATTTAATAACTGTGAATCCGGAGGATACCGGATTCACAGTGAGAATTAAAGTTAATTCAACTAATACATAACACTTAGTTTATTGCGAGCTGAGAATTCTGATAAATCAATTTAGTGATTGTTTCCTTTTCTATTGACTGCGGATTAAAGGAAATCGCACATCCATTTGGCAAAAACAGCTCTCCGTTTTGCGAATTATTCAATTGAGCAAGTTTGGTTGTAGTTCCATCATAGTTCATATACCAAGCCACTTCCTTGGGATTGAATACAAATTCCACGACTTCTCCGGAATTTTCTCCAACTAATTGTTTCGCTGTAAATTTATTTTGAGTTGCAACAAGCTCGAATCGCTTACCGTCTTGTTCAACAATCTGAATTTCCTTATCTGTTTCGTTCATCGCAACAGGATTGTTTCCTGTCCAAAATTCAATTGAGTTTAGAATTATTCCATCAATCAAAAGGGCAATATCATAAACAGGAACAATAGCCAATGCAAGAAATACAAGTTCATTAACAAACTTGTCGCCAACTTTTCCATTCCAATCATATACTTTTTTGGTAAGCTTAAATGAGCCGTAGCAGCCAGTATTAATCTGAAGTATTGCCGCAGCAAGAAGCATTGTAATTATTGTTTTAATATTTCTCATCGGATATTCTCCTTTTTTTGTGAATGATAGCTATGTTTTCGCTTAAGTTAAGAAAATTCAATCTATTCTTTCTATCTATTTTGGCTCCGGACTTTTATTCCCCATATCAACAAGCACTTTCCATTTACCGTTTTTATCTTTTATCCAAACATTTAAATATTTCCCGTAAGACTTTTCAGAAAAGTTCTCACCAAAATGAAGTATATATTTACCCCAAGTGTAGCCCATATCGCCAGAAGCTGCAGTCATACCGTCCTGAGGTTCCCACGTGAGTTTATATTCAAACCCAGCGCCCAGCATATCTTTATAGATATTATCCGCTCCATAGATAGGGTTCTGTTCATGAGGAAGCTGGAAAGCATTTTCGGCAAGAAACATTTTGAATGCTTCCGCCGCTCCGTATTTAACTGAAGCCTCCGCAAATTCTTTGTCCGCATTTAATAATTCGTCTTTCATATTCCTATCGGATTGAGTTTGACAAAATGATGTAAATATTAGTAAGAACGTAACTACAGACCAAATATATTTTTTCATTGTATCTTATGATTGATTAGTAAGACACCTTCAGAACTTGTAGCACGATCCCGAAATTTATCGGGATCGTAAAAAACAAGCATTTTGTCGAAGCTTCGCTTCGATCTACAATACAATTTTTAACTTTTGCGTAAAGTGAGTTAGTAAACCTCTCTGCTTTCTTGATTTCACTTTTACTTATAAGTTACCGCATCAACAATTGCATCGTGCAGCACAGGACGGAACTGAACGAGTTTTCTGTTCTCTCTTGTAGGGTAAACTCTATTTGATAACAGAATTACAAATAATCCTTTTTCCTTATCCACCCAGATTGATGTTCCGGTAAATCCTGTGTGACCGTAAGAGAATTCGGAGAATTTAGAACCTGCAGAAGAATAACCCGTTACAGATTTTCTGCCCCAGCCCAATGCGCGGTCACCTTTTTCCGCATTGAAACTCGTCCAGTAGTCCAACGTTTCGGATTCAAAATATTTTTTGCCTTCGGAAATTCCATTATTCAAATAAAGGAAAATTAATTTTGCTAAATCGCCGGAAGTAGAAAACAATCCTGCATGTCCGGCAACTCCGCCAAGCATGGATGCGTTTTCATCATGAACCGTACCCTGCACTAGCCGCTGCCTCCAGTAATTATCCACTTCTGTTGGCACACAATCTTTAATTAGTTTCGCGGGAGGATTATACATAGTTCTAGTCATTCCCAAAGGAGTGAATAGTCTTTCGCTAAGAAATTTATCCAGACTTTTGTTCGAAACCTTTTCAATTATTTGTTGAAGCGTAATCATTCCGAGATCGCTATAAGTATAATCCGAGCCTGGTTCAAAATCGAGTTTGGTGTTCATAATATCGTCAATAATTTCCTTCTTCGTATTCACCATTACGTAATAACGCTTAAACGCCGGCAGACCTGAATTGTGAACAAGAAGATTTTGAATAGTAATTTTCTCTTTTCCATTATTGCCAAACTCCGGGAGAAAACTCACGACCTTATCCCCAAGCTTAATTTTACCTTCATCAAAAAGCATCATCGCAGCGGAAGTTGTTGCCGCAACCTTTGAAACAGAAGCCATGTCAAAAATTGATTCTGTCGTCACTTTGGTTGAGGAAGCATCATAAGTGTAATTTCCAAAGGCTTTATTGTAGATCACTCTTTTCCTGTGTCCCGCCAATACAACTCCACCTGGGAATACTGAATCGGCAACAGCTTTTTTCATCAGCGAATCAACAGCGCTAAAATCATAGGTCGAGTCGCCTTCGCTTTCAGCAAAATAAAGTCTGCTTTGAGTAACATCCTGACCGAAACCAAAATTATATTCGGTGTTGGGAATAGATACTGGAAGTTTACCTTTAATATCTGTTAAGCCTGTAACTGACTTAAACATTGCCTTTTGAGATGATGCGCTGGAACTATACGCGCAAAGATAGGTGTCTTGTTCGGTCAAATCGGCGATCAAATACGGATTGCCGAAGCTCATAAATATAACCGGCTTATTAAGCTTTTTAAATTCCTCCAGCAAGGAAACATATTTATCATTAAGCGCAACCGAGCCTTCGCCAACGCGAACGCCGACATATACCGCTAGAAATATCAACTTAGATTTTCTGGCAATATCCAGCGCCTCTTTGAAGTGCCGCTTTCTACTCGATAAATTCAAGCGGTAAGTTTTGAGGTCTTTAATTTTTTCAGCCGCTAACTTCTCAAAAGAAAAAGGTTCTTTTATTGTTTCCCTTTCTCTTGAATCACTTAATGTGATGCACGCAATATTTTTTAGTTTATTTGCATTTAGCGGAATTAAATCTTTAAAGTTTCTAACAAGAGTAATCGATTTTTCCGCTACTTCTTCTGCAAGGCGTATATGCGATTTATTGTAAAGCACATCTTCTATTTTGTTTAAATCGATTTCACTCTGCATATCGAGCTTAAGCCATTTTTTTGCAGCCAGAATTTTTCTTACAGATTCATCAATTCTTTCCTCTGAAATCTGCTTTTCTATTACGGCATTATACAATCCGTTCACTGCGGATTCATCATCCTCGGGAAAAACTATTAAATCAGCGCCTGCTTTAAAACTTAAAACAGCCGCATCGTCCTGATTGTATAGATTTGTAATTGCATGCATATTCATTGCATCAGTGACTACTATTCCTTTAAAACCAAGTTCTCTTTTTAATAAGTCTGAAATAATTGACTTAGACATGGTTGCCGGAAGAAGTTCTTCGTCTTCAAGAGCGGGAACTTCCAAATGCCCCACCATTATTGACTTAACTCCCGCATCAATAGCTTCTTTAAAAGGAATTAAATCGCTTTCTCTCAATGCATCAATACCCAAATGAATTACAGGAAGCTCGCTGTGGCTGTCTAAATTCGTTGCTCCATGACCGGGAAAATGCTTTCCTGTTGTTATCATCCCTTCGTCGTGCATGCCTTGAATAAAAGCGTTTGCGTGCCATGAAATTAAATCAGGATTTTCTGAGTACGAGCGAATGTTTATTATCGGGTTTTTGTAATTTTTATTGACATCTAAAAGCGGCGCATAATTTTGATGAACTCCCAGCGCTCTTCCGGAAGCGGCAGTGTACTTGCCCATTAAATATGTAAGCTGCACATCATTCGCCGCGCCAAACGCCATATTATGGGGATATTCAACAGCGTCATGTAAACGCATGCCAACACCGCGTTCAAAATCGGCGCTAATTAATAGCGGAATTTCTGCAAGTTTTTGAAGCTCATTTGTAATAGCTGCTTGACTGAGAATATTTCCTTTAAAGAAAACAAACCCGCCAACCTTTAATTCTTCCGCCAAAAATCTCATGCGGGTATATTCAGAAGAATTGTAAGATGTATCCACGCTGGAAGCATAAGAAATTATTAACTGTGCGCATTTATCTTTTAATGACATTCCTTCAAGAGTTTTTTCAACCCACTCAACGTCTTCGTTAGATAAAGGAAACGCTCCCTCGTTTAATCTTCCGTTAATATAATTTCCGGTGGATATTTCCAATGGCTTGAACCAGTAAGCCGCAAAGAATATCAGAATTGTTAAAATATTTTTCAGCATAATTTTATCTAAGCAGTTTCGGTTTTCTTGCCGAAATCCGAATCTATTTTAATGAATTTAGTAATAATAAATGCAGGAATCGTTGCAATAACGACCCAAACAAAAAAGTTTTGATAACCAATAATTTCTTGCAGCCAACCGCTGAACATTCCGGGAATCATCATTCCTAGAGCCATGAAAGCTGTAGTAATTGCGAAGTGAGCGGTTTTATAATCTCCGTCAGAAACGTAAATCATATAAAGCATGTAAGCCGTAAATCCGAATCCGTAACCGAATTGCTCAATGGCAACACAAAGATTTATTAAGAAAAAAGATTCCGGCTGAGCAAATGATAAATAAACATAAACAGTATTGGGCAGGTTGATTGCAATCAGCATCCACCACAACCAGTATTTTAATCCGTTGCGTGCAGCCAGGAACCCGCCCAGTATTCCGCCAAGGGTTAAACCAATAATGCCTATTGTTCCATAAACTAAACCAACTTCGCCGGTTGTTAAACCTAAGCCGCCTATTTCCCGCGCATCCAATAAAAATGGCGCGGCTAGTTTTACCAACTGCGATTCTCCCAAACGGTACAATAAAAGAAATCCTATTATTAAAAGAATATTTTTTCTTTTAAAGAACAGCGCGAACGTAGTAAAAAATTCTTTGAATAAATTTTTCGAATCACTTTTTTTAACCGAACCATCGGTTGTGGGATATGGCAAAATAAATTTGTGATAAACAAAAAAGACCATGAATAGAGCCGTCATCACTATGAAAGTAATTATCCAAGATAGCGGAATATTGCCGGCTCTAGCTTGGAAATATGTTGTTGCTTCCATTCTTAATTTGGGATCGAGTTGAACTACCGCCATCGCCGGTTTATTCCAGTTAGATGAATTAAACGTAAACCGTGTGCCTTCTGCCAAGTCGATGTTTTTATCGCCGGACTCGCGCCCAAAGCTCACAACAATTGCCTCTTTGCCTTTCGGCGCCTTCGAGAGATGAAAATACATCACTCCAACATTGCCTGTTTCATTTGCGTTGCTGATTGCTTTTTTCTTCTGACCAAAATTATTTTTCAAAAATTGCTCCAGCCAATTCAGCGAAGCTTCTTCTTGCTTTTGATTAGCTAAAGTATTGGTCTCATCAGCGTAGAAACCATTTTTAATATTGCTTTCTTTGGCAAATCTTTTGATGGAATCCGTAGTTGCTTTTGTAACAGCTTGCGGAGAAATATTTAATTCAGAAGGTATTACAATAACTCTATGCTCTCCATCAAGTTCCGCAATATTCATGAAGTTAGGAGAAACCATTTGTGCGTTTTCATAATTCGGTTTGGCATTCACTGTTACATCAACTGTCGGTAATCCCGTTGAGCTTTCAAAATAACCGGCGAGAATAATTAATAAACCTTGACCGGTTATCATTGCAACTCTATAAAAAGTGCTTCGTATTCCCACAAAAAAAGCCTGATCGTGTTTGGATAAACCGAGCATATAAAATCCGTCTGCGGCTATATCGTGAGTTGCGGAACTGAATGCAAGAAGCCAAAGGAATGCAAGCGTGTATTGAAAGAAATTTGGCAAAGGAATTGTAAGCGCAACTCCGGCAAGCGCGGCGCCGATAATTAATTGCATGGTTATAATCCAAAACCTTTTTGTTCGGAATATTTCTACAATGGGACTCCACAACGGTTTGATAACCCACGGCAGGTATAGCCAACTTGTGTAAAGAGCAATATCAGTATTCGAAATACCCATTCGCTTGTACATTATCACGGCGACTGTCATTACAACCACGTACGGAATTCCTTCCGCATAGTATAAAGACGGAACCCACGCCCAGGCATTTCTTGAAGTTGGTTTTGAATTTTTCATTTACAATTCCCAATAAGTATGAGCATATGTATTTTATAATATTTATTTATAATATATCCTTAAACTTAACTATAGAGTCAACAATATCAGAAACACCCAATGCGAAAACTATGGCCGCTTTGTTAGAAGATTACATGGCGAATAGCTCATTAAAAGAAGAGTATTTTATTCTAGATTTATTTTCATCTTTTTTTGGTTTCCGAAATAAATTTCGGGCATCTCCTACTAATACATTTTGTTTGCTTTTGGTTTTATATTCAAACTCTAAGGCTTTTTGACTAATCTGTACTGCTTCTGGATTAATATCAATTCCGTCGGCGTTTCTATGTAAGAGTTTGGCTTCGATTAGAGTTGTGCCAGCGCCAACCATTGGATCTAATACAAAATCACCTTCGTTTGAATATTTAAGAATGATATTTCTGGGAATTTGTGGCGCAAAATTACCACGATATTTAGGATTATGTGTTGCCCATTTTCCTCGTTCTGGAAATGACCAAGCGGTTGTAATTTCTTGTTGAAAAGAGGCAAGTAATTTATTGTCTTCCATAAAGTTTATCTTTGGCTAAGTGCATAATTTCACAAATACAGTGACGTATAAAATAATGGCTAAATGTATTAGCTCTGTCAATAAGTTAACAAAAGTATAATAACTAATCTAGGGTATTTACTTCCTGCCACTAATAGAATATGGCACAATTAAAA
>JAHJTX010000122.1 GCA_018829545.1 Bacteroidota bacterium
AACTAAATAAGCCTGCGTTTGGGTTTTTAAATTAATATTGGCGAGAGAATTCTTCGCAATATTATCGAATGATAATAAAAGAGCTATTGCGCCGTCAAACTTATCATCTTTAAAAATTGGTTGGTGCACAGCAATGGTCATAAAACCTTGTACCGATGTGAAAACGTCGCTGATATGAAACTGCTGTGATTTTATAACTGCTTCATTATGCGGTTGAAATCTCACATTTTTTCCTATTGCAGATTTGTCCGGAACGGAATAAATAATATTTGCCTCTTTATCCAGCCGGGTGATTGCTCCGATATTAATTTTATTCTGTTCAAAGAACTGATCCATCAGGAATTCACTTTGGGATGTGAACTTCATTATTTGGGGTAAATTGGACAAATATTTCAATGAGGAAATATATGGATCAAAAAAATTTTCAAGCCCTTTTACAACTAGATCGGTTTTAATTCTTTCCTGATGATTATACTGTTTGATGGTATTCTGAACAACGCTATTCTTGGATTCTAAGAATAAGTAACCGAAAAGTATTAGTATAATAACTAAAAATGCGGCTCTTCTTTTTACTTTGTGCTTGGTTGTTCCCATTAGCTGTACGATAAAGTTTGAAAAATATTGGACAAATATATCATTTAATGGGAAGACACAAAATGATTTTATTATAGATGTGAATATTTTTCTCGATGCTCGGATTGTGTGATGCTTAATGCGTAGCTGATTTTAGAAAGTCGCAATCCGGAGATTGCGCCCTCTAAATAGATGTTGATCTAAGCTAAACTGTTATTTTTTCTTTTAAGTACAATTTTTGGAATTCATACTTATTTCTATTTTTCCATGATCCTTTGTGGTAAGCGTAACCTGCAACCAAAGGCATAGCTATAGTCGCTTCGGAATAAACCATTTGCTCATAGGTTGTTTCAACTTTGCCCCAAGAACTTGCTTCTTTCAATGTTGAACCGGATAAAGCGCCGTCTCGTTCATCGGCAACGGTTATTTGAATTGCGTACTTGTGCATTGGAGCGTCTTCCTGAAGAATATCAGCGGCAACCACAATATCTTGTGTAAAGTTTTTAGGAACTCCTCCGCCAATCATAAAAATTCCGGTTTCTTTTGTGTTGAGCTTAATTTGAGTTAGTTCAAGAAAATCTTTTGCCGAATCAATTGATACGTGCTTTTCGGGATTTTTAGTCTGATGAACAACAAATCCAAATCCCGCTGAACAATCAGAAAATGCTGGAACAAAAATCGGCACATTATGTTTGTAAGCAGCGTAGATAACACTGTCGTCTACTTTTGGTCCGCCGTTTTCTTCTAAATATTTTCCGAATTCCCAAAGCAGTTCGCGTGAAGAGTAAGGGCGTGGTTCTAAACTATCCAAAATTATTGCGGTAGTATCGTCGCATATTCTCAGTTCATCTTCGTCAATGTAAGTATCATAAATTCTATCGATATGAAGATCGCGCAATTCATTATCATTCACGAAAGGTGTGCCCTGATAATGTTTAAAGCCAAGCGCTTCAAAAAAATCTTGATCGACCATAATTGCGCCCGTAGAAACAATTGCGTCAACCATGTTATTTGTGATTAAATCGTAAACTACTTTTTTTAATCCAGCGGAAAATAAACTTCCGGCAAGGGTTAAAATTACTGCGCAGTCTTTATCGGCAAGCATTTTATCATAAATTTGTGCGGCTCTGTTTAAATCTCTCGCAGAAAAAGCCATCTTTTCCATTGAATCAACTAAATCTATTACGTTGTGCTCTTTAATATCAATGTGCTGAACTACATTTTTCAAAAAATCTGATTTTTTTGCCATTTCTTCTCCTTTTATTTTCATGGTCGCAAAAATAAATAATTCCTGGGAAAAATTTCGTTGAAATTATTCATTTATGGAAATTGAACTAAAATAGTGCCGGATGCCGATTGAAAAAATTTTAGAAAAACCACTTTGCGATAGATAAAATTCCCTGCTTCCACGGAACGCGGTGGGATACTCCGGCTTGATTCTGAAACGATTCAAGATTGTTTAAGTACCATTTATAATTTCTCAGAAGCGCATCCTTATTTGAATGCTTCGGCGTAAATCCAAGAATCTTTTCTGCTTTTTCAATTGAAACGAATGAATCTTTTGACGCTGTTTCATAAACCCACTTATACAATGGAGAAAGTTTGAGCGCCTCTAAAAACCGTAAAGTCCAAATTGTTGGTTTCTCGGGAAGCCCCTTTACTTTTTTGCCGTATCCCGCAAAATCGAGAACCGACTGATAATCTTCTCTCATAGTTGTAAATTCTTTAGCGCCGATGTTAAAAGTGTCATTCACAATGGTTTTTTCCAACGTCATCGATAAATAAACAGCTTCGCACAAATCTTCAACATCCAAAAATTGATATCTATTATTTCCTTTTCCAATCATCGGGAATCCGTGCCCAGTATTTGCCCAATCATAAAAGAGAGCAAAAACGCCAAGCCGTTCCGGTCCAATAAATGATTTTGGACGAAGAATTGGAATGTACATTCCCTTTTCTCTGAAGGATAAACACTCAACTTCTGCCTGAACTTTTGCTTTGCCGTAAGGTCCAACGCCATCTACTTTATCGGTTTCCAACAATGGATGATGATCGGGTATGCCATAAACTGCAGTTGAGGAGATATGAATAAATCTTTCAATTCCTAATTTTTCAGATTCTTCCAAAAGAATTTTTGTTCCGTCAATTCCGGTAGTCATAATTTCTTTTTCTTCGTATAAAGGAAGAGCCATTGCAGAATGAATTACCATCTTCACGCCGTGCAACGCTTCAGCAACTGTTTCTCTATTACGGATATCGCCCAGAACAACTTTTATTCGATTTGTTTCGGGATAATTGAAGTCTGCAACATCAAGAGAAATTACCTCGTAATTTTTTAATAGCAAATATCGGATTAAATTAATTCCAAGAAATCCGGAACCGCCTGTGACGAGTATTTTCATATTGCCTCATTTTATTTTTTTGAATAATAAATCTATTAAAAGAAAGAAACTCACTCAAATTTAATTAAATCTGGTGTCATTGCAATCAGTTGAAAGAAGGCATTAAAAAGCGAATAATTTTTAAGCCATACTTTATTGGCGCTAACAACACAGCAAACATTTAAAGCGGGTCACCGTTCTTTGTTTTTTATTTCCATCATATCTCTTTATTCGGAATAGATGGCATTACCTTATTTTGTACTCAAAGCATTCCAAAACCTTAAGACCTGCAATTATTTAAAGATTTATAACTATTTGTCTCAAAGTTCCCGTTATTTCGAAATCATTATCTTTAATTAATTTTTTTTATAGATTTGACTCCAATTAATGAAAAACTGAGTAAAATGAAATACATTCAATTATTTTATATTTTCTTCTTATTAATACTTCTTGTTGAGAATTCACACACACAAAATCAATCAATCCGATTTGCAACCCTTGACGTCGATGATGGACTATCCAATAATTTTGTTACCTGTTCCGCTGAAGATAGTCTTGGGTTTCTATGGTTCGGCACAAAAGATGGGCTTAATAGATATGACGGATATTCTTTTAAGAAATATTTTCATGATAAGGATGGAACTAATACACTCTCAGATAATTTTGTTACTTCGCTAATTGTAACCGACAATGGCACATTGTGGATAGGAACCGCTGCTGGGGGTGTTTGCAGTTTCGACCTAAGATACGAAAAATTTGTCAGCTACAGTCATCATTCGGATTCAGCGGGAACCATAGACGACAACCGAATTAATTTTATAATGAAAGATTCTGACCCCCAAAGTAAAATTTTGTGGATCGGTACTGTAAAGGGTTTGAACAAATTTGATGCTAATTCGAGGAAATTTAAAAAATACTTGTTACCCCGAGATGATGAGAATAAATTTGAGGACATTGGCGTAAAGGTTATTCATAAAGACAATAGTGGTTTAATCTGGATAGGAACCGATTTTGGGCTTTATACCTTTGATGAAAGAGCGGAACGATGGCAGCGTTTTGTTTACAATCCCAACGATGTCACTTCGATAAGTAGTAATAAAGTTACGAGTATTTCTGGCGATAGTTTTGGGTCTCTTTATATAGGAACGTTAGATGGATTAAATAAAGTTGAGCAAATATCTGCAAAAGATAGCAGAAGCGGTGTATCTTCCTTTTCATTTGTTCGTCTGGGGGAAGGAGCCACGAAAGGATTTCGAGGCAAGCCGATTTTATCAATTTCTGAAGATCGAGAACGCAACTTGTGGGTGGGAACATATCATGGCGTTAATAAAATTAATAGCGAGAGAAATGGAGCCTATTATTATAACCACGATGAGAAGGATAACTTAAGCCTTGCCGGCAATATAATTAATACTATAATGCAAAATAAATCGGGAATGATTTGGTTTGGCACCGGCGGTAATGGTATTAGTCAGTTTTATCCGCGCTGGTCGGCTTTTCAACATATTCGGCATATTCCGGGATTGGCAAATAGTATTTCCGGTAAAAGTGCTAGAGGAATCTACGTTGATGATGACGGCATATTGTGGGCTGGTGGATATTCCGGCTTAAACAAGATCAACCGGGAAACAGGAAAATTCGAACAGTTAATTCCCACAAATTCTGAAATTACGACCGAATTAGTTTTTGCTATTTCTCCGGATAGAAAAAACAAGGACATCCTTTGGCTTGGAAGTGAGGGCGGCGGATTAATTAAATTCAATAAAAGAACTGGGAAAACAAAAACTTTTACTTCGGCGAATTACACTCCGGGTTTTCTTAGAGGCGCCGCACCCAGCGACAATTTTATTTTTGATATCCATTGCGATAGGAATGGAATTTTATTGCTGGCAACGAGAAACGGTCTAAATGAATTTAATCCTTACTCTGAAATTTTTACTTATTATTTGAATAGTAATTTGGATGCTGCAAGCATCTCGAGTAATCAGCTTCGCGTAATTTGTGAAGATGCTGCAGGAAGAATTTGGATTGGAACGGAGGCAAACGGCGTTGACGTTTATAATAGAGATTCCGGCACTTTTAAGCGCATCGGTTATGGAACAGACGGCAAACGCAAATTAGGGAGTAACAGGATTTATTCAATAATTCAAGATAGCAAAGGATTTATTTGGGTTGGAACTTCGGGCGGAGGATTAACAAAAATAGATTGTTCGGATGAATCTAATCCGGTATTCAAGAATTATACTACAAAGGATGGTTTGCCTAACAACATCATTTACGGAATAATAGAAGATGAGAATAATAATTTATGGCTAAGCACTAACTTGGGGATCTCTAAATTCAATACTGTGGAAATTACTTTTAAGAATTATAACCAGGGCGATGGGCTTCAAAGCAATGAATTCAATTCCGGCTCGTACTTCAAAAGTAAAAATGGAGAAATGTTTTTCGGCGGAATAAACGGATTAAATACATTCTTTCCGGAAGATATTAAGGAATCAGATTATTTCCCTCCGGTTGTTATTACTGATTTAAAATTATTTAACAAAAGCGTTGTAAATGGACTTACAAATGGCGGACGCTTAATTCTTCCGCAGTCAATTTCATATACCAATGAAATTGAATTACTCTATTCCGACAACGTGATAACATTTGAATTTGCGGCGCTAGGCTACTCCGCCCAGCCGCAAAAAATGTATGCCTACAAATTAATTGGTTTTGATGAGGTGTGGAATCACACAACAGCTTCTTTAAGAGTTGCCCATTATACAAATATTCATCCTGGCGAGTATACACTTAAAATTATTCTCGATAATCAAAATGAATCAACCAACGAGAAGGGAGTTTCCTTAAAACTAATAATCTTGCCTCCTTGGTGGAATACTTGGCTTGCTTGGTGTACGTATGTAATTCTTTTCTTTGGGGCAGTTTATTATATAAGAAAATATGAGATGGCGCGCTTGAGTTTGAAAAATAAACTTAAATTGGAAGCACACAGATCTGCAAACCTTGCTGAACTTGACAGGATGAAAACAGATTTTTTTACGAATATTTCTCATGAAATAAAAACTCCTTTAAGTTTGTTAGTGGGTCCCATAGACAAGCTGATTGAATTGAGGTTAGGCAAAAAACCAACGCACGTTTTGCAGATTATGAAAAAAAATACTCTTCGAATGAATAACATTATTGATCAAATTCTGCAGATCAGCAAGCTGGAAAATAAGGCTGTTGTGCTGCGTGTTTCACGAAGAGATATTATAAGTGATTTGAATGAAATTATTTCGATGTTTAGTTCTCAATCGGAAGGACAGCACATCACAATAAAATTACACACAGAGAAAAGTTCCATAAATCTATTTTACAATATCGATATGATTGAGAAAATATTCTCAAATCTCATTTCGAATTCGATTAAGTTCACTCCACGAGGAGGGAAAATTGATGTTCACGTAGATGTTGACAAAAGCGAAAATGATATCTTCAGAAGAGGCTGCATTAAAATTTCGGTTAAGGATAATGGATGCGGCATTGAAAAGGAAAAATTGAATCATATTTTTAATAGATTTTATCAAGCTCATTTGTCCGGTTATAAAGTGACTAAGGGAATCGGCATTGGATTGGCTTATGCAAAAGAATTGGTTCAATTGCATTCCGGAACAATAGAAGTTTTCAGCGTTGAGAAAGAAGGTACGGAATTTGTGGTTTCACTTCCCTTAGGGAGTGATCATTTTTTGCCAGAACAATTTGAATCAGAAGCTATTGATTCAAATGCAAATTTCGTTGAACCGCCTCACCTGGAATCCCATATTGATTTAGAAACAGTTGACGAAGAGGAATTAGCTGATGAATATGAGACTATAATTCTAATTATTGATGATAATCCTGATATGCTCAGTTATTTAAAAAGTATTCTTATCGATAAATATAAAGTCATTGAGGCGGCGAATGGTAAAACCGGTTTCGCTAAAGCAATTGAGTATCTGCCCGATTTAATTATTACGGATATAAAAATGCCTGAGATGGATGGAATTGATCTATGCAATGTTTTGAAAAAAGAAGAGCGAACAAGTCATATTCCAGTTATAATGCTAACTGCAAAAACTACTGTGCAAGAGAGAATTAAGGGGCTTAAAGTGGGTGCAGATGCCTATATACCAAAACCGTTTAACTCCACAGAACTCGAGGTGAGGGTTGTAAATTTGATTAAGCAGCGAAGAAAATTGCGCGAGAAGTTTGAAACACAGCAAGAGTATAAAATTAAAGAAATTGCGGTAACTCCCGCAGACGAAATATTTTTACACAAAGTTTTAGATTCAATTGAAACACATTTATCCGACATCCATTTCAATGTGGAGGAATTTAGAAATGAACTCGGTTTTAGTAAAGTGCAATTTATCCGTAAAATTAAGTCTCTGACCGGTAAATCTCCGAATCAGTTTTTGCGTAATTACAGATTGCAGCGGGCGGCACAATTAATTAAGCAAGATTTTGGTTCCATTTCCGAGATAGCATATAAGGTCGGTTTCGATAATCTGAATTATTTTGCCAAGTGTTTTAAAGAGCAATTCGGCTGCACAGCTTCGGAGTATAAAAAGAATTTAGGTTGATTTTAACCTCACATTGAATCTCTATTTTTTACAATTCCTCGAACAACCATAAACTGCTTCCCAATTCATTCTAAAATTTAGCAATTGCCAGAATTTAATTCATAAACAGACAGATAATTCTGAAATATGGTACTTCCGTTCTATTAAATAGTACTTTTGTTCTAATTACCCGCCTACTCAATCCCGTATTTTAGCAGTAAACAAATAGCAAAAATATAGGCGCTGGATTTAATGCAATTTATAGATAACAAACAATTTTTGGAACATGCTTTGAAAATCGTCAGAAAAAGTGGAAATGGACCCGAATTCGGCGTTGAGAATCTTGCAATAGCCCTTGGAATAAGCAAGGAACAACTTTTGTGGCGATTTAAATCTTCAACAGGAATGCCGCCTTGGGCATTTATCAGAAATTACCGTCTTGAGTCTTCCATAGATTTATTAAAGAAGAGAGATGTTTCTGTTACAGATGTTTCTTCGCGAGCTGGTTTCAGAAATCCCTCTTATTTCAGCCGCTGTTTTAAGCGTACTTTTGGCTGCACCCCATCAGAATATAGAAGAAGGCAATGGTTTCTAACTGAAATCAATCCGGTTCAAAAAACAATAAAGCTATCAAATTAATTGAGTTCAAACTTTTTCAAGGAATTAAACAATCTTAATAATATAAAATGGAGTCAACATGAAAAACTTTTTTCTAACTTCGCTTTTTGTCCTTTTGGTTTGTGGTTTAGGACAAACTCTTATTGCTCAAACTTTTTCCGTACAGGGCGTTTTAAGAGATCCGCTCGGTAAGACCGTTAAGGACGGCACATATAGTGTTACCTTTCGTTTGTACGATGCCGCTGCATCCGGTACAAAACTGTGGGAAGAAACTCAAGCCAGTATGCAAATTCTTCACGGCGTTGTTACCGGAGAACTTGGAACTGTAAATTCATTATCGCCGGTGCCATTCGATAAAACCTATTTCTTGGGCGTTTCGGTTGATGGCGGGCAAGAATTAGAACCTCGATTCAAATTAACGAAAACACCATCTGCAATGTCTGTGCAAGGAACAAACAATGTGTTTCCTTCTCACGGCAACATAGGTGCCGGAACAGTAACTCCCGCTGCCGGATTGCATATTAAAACCAATGCTTCCGCAGATGACTTATTAAAAATTGAAAGTTCACAAACTAACGGCGGATTTATTAAAGTGCTAGCCGATGGAAAAATGGGAGTGAATGTTGCTACTCCTACTCAGGCTTTCGATATCACGGGTAATATTAACTTAAGAACCGGATCAATTCTCTTCAGCGACGGTTCCTCACTTTCTTCGGCTGAATTCGGCGGTTCTGCCTCTTCTTTGAGCAATCCGACTAATTCAATTATTACATCCGATGCGAACAAAAACGGAGCCGGAGAACTACAAATTATTAATGGAAATACTACGAGAATGGTAGTTAAAAATGACGGGAAAGTAGGTATTGGTACTACCGCTCCGGCTTATCCTTTAGATGTTGTGGGAGATATTAATTCTTCCGGAAAATATCGGGGCGACGGGTCTCTTCTTGCCTCTCTTAATGCAACAAACATTGCTTCCGGAACATTAGATAATGCAAGATTAGATGCAGATTTGCAAGATTTAGCTGATGGCTCGCTTTCCGGCTCTAAAGTTGGCTCAGGTATAAGTGCCACCAATATTACAACCGGAACTCTTTCAAGTTCTTTGATGGACGCTGACTTGCAAGATTTAGCGGATGGAACATTATCCGACAGTAAATTAGAAGCAACAATTGATAGAACAAATTTTATCGCATCCGGTTACGTTAAAGCATCAAAATTTGTTGATGATGATGCCAGCTATTACGCTGATTTGAATACTGGAGGTAATCTCGGTGGATATTGGGGGATTAACAGGTCATATAGTGATGTTGGACTGAATATTAAGTCCGGATTAACCAATATTTTAAGATGTGA
>JAHJTX010000123.1 GCA_018829545.1 Bacteroidota bacterium
CATATTTTCATAAATATTGTGACTTAACATTTTGTAATTAATTATTATACTTTTTTTAACTTATTGACAACGCTAATACATTTAGCCATTATTTTATACGTCACTGTATTTGTGAAATGATGCACTAAGTGGATTTTTTATATCCGTTGTTACATATATGGAATTGGTTCAAGGAATGAGGAATAAGCGGGAGTTGACTTTGTTAAGAAGTGCTTTAAGAAAATGGAATGTGAAAATTCTATTTATTAACGAGGACATTTCGGCTAAAGCAATGTTTTTAGTTGAGCAACACTTTCTTAGTAATTCACTTCTTTTAGCTGATGCGTTAATTGCCTCGACAGCCATATCAAATGGATTAAAACTATTAACTGGAAATACGAAATATTATAAAATAATTAAGAATATCGAATTAGAAGGATATAAGCCGCAACGTAATAGTACGTAAAAATTATGATCAGAAAAATTTTACAAAATATTGTTCGCGGTGATAAAAAAGGGAATCTAGCTAATAGATTTAGGAATAAGAGAGCAAAGCACTTTCTTACTTTACTTGGGAATGATAAAGATAAGCCCCTTAATATTTTGGATGTAGGCGGAACTGATTATTTCTGGACTACATTGGAGCAATCCGAAGCAATTAATTGGAAAATAGATCTTCTAAATTTGGGAGAGGTGCAAAACCAAAATTCTCATTTTACTTATCCTGCATTATTCATAAACTTGAAAATATTCGCAGTGTTTTTGCTTCTAAGGGTCTTATCTGTATAGACTTATAGCAAAAACACATTTTAAAATCAATTGAAACTCAGTTTCTGATTGCCAAACCTTTGAATTTATTTTCGGTTCGGCTAAATCTGTTTTTGCTATCGTTTACGTCGGGATTTTGCTACTTTTTTGACATATTTTCTTTATTTGGAAATCTCATATGCTTGGCTACTATTATGTTTGTGAATAATTCAGGTTATATAGTGTCTGGTCGGATTCTCAGTTATTTTCCTTTTAATTGTTATTTTGGAACTCACCCCCAGCCCCTCTCTTAAAAAGAGAGGGGAGTAAAAGCCCCCTTCTCTTTTTAAGAGAAGGGGGTTTGGGGGATGAGTTTCTGTCGGTTTTTCAAATCTAATATTAAAATTCATTACTTAAACTTTCATTTTGAATGATAAATTTGATGAAACTTTGACCTTTCTTTTGTTTTTAGCGAATTTTGATATTTATTCTATAATATTCAAGTTACTTTTTATCTGTAATTAATTGTTTTACAATATGTTATCTAAATCTGTCCAGACACTATATAAAAGGAGATGGTCGCAATATTTCAACAATCGATTCGGGGCGCTACGATTTGATCTTTTCTAATAGTGTGATTGAACATGTTGGAGAATATATTGACCAAAAGAAATTTTCAAATGCAATTAGGCGAATTGCAAAAAAATATTTTATTCAAACTCCAAACTATTACTTCCCATTTGAGCCGCATTTCCTTTTCTTCGGTATTCAATATTTACCAGTTGAAATTAGAGCATGGCTGATAC
This sequence comes from Bacteroidota bacterium, assembly GCA_018829545.1. GTDB lineage: Bacteria > Bacteroidota > Ignavibacteria > Ignavibacteriales > Melioribacteraceae > JAHJTX01. The sequence goes on from JAHJTX010000123.1 coordinate 1,533, forward strand.
GGCATTTTAATCTTGGGTGGTACGAAAAAGAAAGGCATTATTCTAGATCATTAGAAATAGCTAAAAGTATTCGACTGCTAAAAAGAAAAGAAATATTTGAATTATTCCCTGAAGCCGAGATAATAAATGAAAAGTGTTTCGGTCTTACGAAATCATTTATTATACACTATGGATTCAACAAAATAAAGTAATATAACCCCCTTCAAAAAGCAGACAGAGTTTTACTATTCAGCATTCCTGTAAAATGACAGTTGGCAAGCCGGGGTGGGAGTAATTCGAACCAACGTTTTGATCTACACATAACGTGATGGCATTTACACAATTCATTCGGGAAATGAATCTATTACGGCTATAATTTTTTTTAATCTATTATCTTGATTTTTTTAAGTGATTTGACAAAATAATTACTTGCATTCGCAGGCTCGCAGAGAAGCCATAATATTCCGAGCCGAACATTGTCGTCGGGACTTTCTGTGCAAGTCAATTTCATCTTTTCAACTAATTCCTTGCATGGACAATCATCTTGCTCTGGTTTTGTGCTAACTAAAAATGTGAAGTGGTTTTCTGCTAATTCTAAAGCATAATCAACGGCTTGGTTTAATTTATCAGTCTGTGTAAAACAAATAATTAACTTTTTCTTTAGCTCAATGCTTTCGGGCGTTTGATCGAAGGCATTAAGAAACTCTGCCTCGGCGAGTGTATAATTTCTTGCCATAAAATATTGGTTCCCAAGCATTTCATTCACAATAAGTCCATTTGTGATTCTTGTAAAAGTACAAAAAATAGAATCGATGATGACACATCATTTAATCATTTTCTTGTTTATTCCAGTACGGAACTAAAGAACCTGGTTTGACGAAATAGATTTGAGTTTAGAAGAGATTAATTTTACTGCGG
>JAHJTX010000002.1 GCA_018829545.1 Bacteroidota bacterium
AGCATTGAAAACATTAGCAAATAACTGCAAATTAACGCCAGAAAACTGGAATGGAATATCATATGCAAGATGTAAATCAAGAAGACCATATGAAGGAATTTTCCAGCTTTCGTCTGTATCTGCAGGGTTAGTTCTGCCGAACGGAGTAAAGTTTGCATAGTTGTTATCAAAGTACTTATACACAGCAGAAGCTACAAGACCGCTAATTGGGAAGAAAGTAGCAGAAAAAGCCATTTGGGTCTGAGGTTGGTCGCCAACTTTTAAGTCTTTGATGTAATAATTATAATTTATTATTTCAATTGTTCCGTCTGTCTTGTAGTTTTCGTATTCACCGCTAACATTTTCGGTATATTTCCAGTTACCGAATGAAGCGCTTAAGTCTACTCTAACTAACTGTATTGGCTGATAAGCAGCTTCAAGTTCAAAACCTACGTGATTTGAGCTGATCCCGTTTAATGTTAATAATGCTTCAGAGCCATCTGCAACTCTGTAAGGAATAGTAGAAGCTCTATCTGACCACTGAGTCATATAGACGTTACTCTTGATATTTAATTTGCCATTAAGACCTTTCCAATTAGCGCCTGCTTCTAAGTGTAAGAATTTTTCGTTTTTCTGATCCTCAACAAATATTCCTCTTGCGTCATTTATTACCTGATCAAATGTAGGAACTTTGCTTACGTATCCAGCATTTCCAAAAACATCAAGATCGGAAGTTAAACGAACAGATGCGCCGCCCTTAACTTGATAACCGCCGATATAATCGCTAGTGAGATTAATTTTGTTACCGATAGCGTCTTTCTTGAAGTGGTCTGTGTAATCGTAATTAATAACAGAATAACCTGCTGTACCGTAAGCAGTAAGCATGCCTTTAGTATATTCAGCTTGCCCATAACCGCCTAACCAATTAACATCATTAGTATTATTGTAATTAAACTTTCCGCCTAATCCCAATTTTTCGCCTGATGCGTCAGCAAACTTATTGTCTTTGCTCAACCAGTAGTCAGCGCCTAAAAGGTCAACAATATCTCGAAAATGATCAATTGAAGCAGTTCTCCAATCAATTCCCAAAGAGGTTTTCAAATTCTCATTTACTTTATAGAAAACTTTTGAGATTACGCCAACAGTCCATTGATTGTTTCTGCTTGCTCTTAAAATACCTTTTGCTGCAATTTTTCCGTCTGTATCAACATTAGCAACGTTGTTTGCAATAGTTGCATCCCAGTCGACTCTTCGGCTGCTTGGGTAATCGTAATTATATTTCATGCTGCCAAAAGTACCTGTACCGCCGCCATGTCCGCCGGACCAATATGCGGTTGTATAAAGACTTAAATCTTTAGACAGTGCAGAATACCAGTTCAAATTTGCAATTGGTTTATGGAAGAAATTTACCAGTTCATTCATTCTTCCGGATTCCTGTCGATCAACTTCACTAACACCAGAAGTGAAAAGAGAAGTATAAGACTGTTTTCCTTTATATGATGGACTTACGCGGAAGATGTTTTGGCTATATCTACGTCCTGCTTCTGGAAATTGGTCAATAGCGTCTTGGCTGTATCCAAGTTCTCTTGCAAGTTCCTGATTGTAAGTGGCTATATTTTGTTTATAGCGATTTTGTCCGTGCAGTTGTGGAGCGCCAATAAGATAAACTTCAAGTCTGTTTTTGTCATTTAAATTATAAGCAGCGCCAAAATAATATGCCCAAGCATCGGTCCAAGTACCGTTAATTACGCCGTCGCCCGTTTTTTTAACTATTGATGCGCTTGCCGCCCATTTGCCGTCCATAAGACCGGTATTTGCAAATAGCGTTGATTTTATAAACGAACCCTCTCCAAATTCTTGTTTGAATTTCATTCCAAACTTTAGCGCAGTTGGTTCGGTGATTATGTTCATTGTACCGCCGATTGAAGGAGTAGCTAAGTTAACAGCGCTCAATCCTCTTTGCATCTGAATAGAAGAAGTAGCGTCTCCAAGACCATCCCAGTTAGACCAATAAACCCAGCCGTTTTCCATATCATTAACCGGAACGCCATTGATCATAATTGTTATGTTTCTTTGGTCAAAACCACGAACGTTAATTCTGGCATCGCCAGCGCCTCCGCCTTGTTCAGTTGAATAAACAGAAGGAGTTGTGTTTAATAGAAGGGGAATATCTCTTGACCCTAATCTTAATTCCATATCTTTTTTATCAATATTCGTAAAAGCAACGGGAGTTTCACGTTCCTTTGCTCTGTCTGCTAATACTGTAACAGAAAGAGAGAATAGATAATCTTTCAGATTGAAATCTAACTTCATGTTGTTAGTTACATCTACTGCAACTTCCTGTGTTTCAAAACCGATGTAACTGCAGACTACGGTATATGCGCCGGCATTAATAGGAATAGAAAATGAGCCGTCTACGTCCGTAGCCGCACCGGTAGTTGTGCCCTTAAGGAAAACGTTTGCCCCCACTAGTTTTTCTCCAGTTTCTGCACTGGTTACTACCCCAGAAACTGTGTATTTCTGAGCGAACAATGATGTTGCTGCAATCAGCATCACCAAAGCTAGTTTGTAGATTTTTGACATTGAACCTTCCTTTTGTTTGTTAATAAATAAGTTGGTTAAAAATTATTTTCTCCACCGCTAATAATAAGAATATGAATGCTTCACTGCAAATTTATTTTCAATATAATATTAATTTAATTGTTGCATTCGAATTTATAATTTTATTATTTTCCTCTCAATTTTTGATAAAATTGTCATATTAAAATACAAATCTCATTTACCCTTTTCAACTTACAGCAAATTATTGAATTCTCTTTTTAATTGCTATTTAATTATCTTATTCACAGAAATTAAGCAAGGGTTCATTTTGGAAGAACTTGATAAAATTTTAGCAAAAAATTTAGGACAAATTAAGTTAGTTATTACCGACGTTGACGGCGTTCTTACAGATGGAGGGTTATATTACACATCGGAAGGGCTATTCATGAAACGCTTTAATGTTAAGGACGGCATGGGCGTTGTGCTTTTAAAACAGGCTGGTATCTTATGCGGAATAATTTCATCAGACGATTCAGAAATTATTAAAGTACGTGCCGAAAAACTTAAAATGGATTTTGCGTTTACCGGTGTTTTGAATAAAAAGGAAATAATGCTTGAACTTTGCGCAAAAGAAAATATTAATCCTTCCGAAGCGGCTTTCATCGGCGATGATGTTAATGATCTCGAAATTATTAGCTCTGTCGGTCTTTCCGCCGCGCCAAGCGATGCAATTGATAAAGTAAAAAATCTTGTTGATTATATTTGCACAAAGAACGGAGGACAGGGCGCTTTCCGGGAATTTGCAGATTTAATTTTAAAAGCAAAAGCTTCAAAATAAAGCACCCTCTGTGTCTTTCCTGTATTTCTCTCAGGAACTCTATGCAATCTTTCCAATATTAATTTTTTGCCATCTATTGCGAAAGAAAAAAAATAGTTTTAAACTAGTGCTCAAATGAGCACTAGTTTATCACAGAATATAATTCCCCAAGAGCCGTTTCTGACGGATGCAAAGAGCCTCAAAATGAACGAGCGGCTTTCAATCCCTATGATAAGGCATAGGCTGCCGTGCAATACGGGCAACGTAAATTTTGATATTTATGATTACAAGATGCTTTTCAATGATGAAAAAACGAGGGAAATAATTAAAAGCGGAAACACAATTGGCTGCTTCTATATTGAATCCCCCGGCATGCGTTCATTATTAAAACGCCTCTCGTGCGGCACGTTCGAAATGCTCACCGCTGCAAGTTCAATTATCCGCCCCGGCGTTGCCGAAAGCGGAATGATGCAGGAGTTTATTGCGCGCCACAAAAATCCAAAACGGCGCAGTTACTTCATCCCTAAAATGGAGGAATACCTCGGCGAAACCTACGGAGTGATGATTTATCAGGAAGACGTTATCAAAATCTCTCACCACATTGCGGGGTTAACTTTAGAGGAAGGCGACCTTTTGCGCCGCGCAATGAGCGGCAAAATGCGTTCGAGTGAGGCAATGGAGCGGCTGCAGAAAAAATTTTTTGTTTCAAGCAAAGAGAAAGGATTAACCGATAGCGAGAGTTCGGAATTGTGGCGGCAAATAGAATCCTTTGCCGGATATGCTTTTTGCAAAGCTCACAGCGCTTCGTTTGCCCTGCTGTCTTTTCAGGTTGCATACTTAAAATCGCATTATCCGGCGCAGTTCATGGCATCTGTTTTAAGTAATGGAGGCGGGTATTATTCGTCTGCAGTGTACATTCAAGAATGCAAGCGGATGGGAATAAAAGTTCTGCTGCCGTGCATAAACAAAAGCGATTACGAGTACGATGGGTTGGATGATTATGTAAGAATTGGATTGATGGCTGTAAAAAATTTTTCGCGCAATTCGGCTGAAAAAATAATTGAAGAAAGAAAAGCGAACGGGAAATATATTTCGCTGGCGGATTTTCTTGTGCGCACCCGTTTGGGCTGCGAAGAAATAAGTATATTAATCCGCTGCGGCGCGATGGGTGTATTCCGCCAAACCCGCCCGACACTGATGAGACATCTCGATATTTATGTGAATCACCGTAAGCTGCTTGACGAAAATTACCGCGATCTTTTCACTCATGAATCTTTCCAACTCGAAAATAAAGTTGCAACTGAAAAGCAGTACAGTCTGCATGAAATATGTGCAATTGAATACGAAATTTTCGGATACATGGTTACGCGTCACCCGCTTTATTTTTATGAAAACATTCTTAAAAGAAACGATATCATTAAATCCGCTGAGATGAATCGTTATAACGGCAGAACAATAAAAATGGTGGGCTGGTTTATGACTTCCAAAAGGATAAAAACTAAGAAGGGAGAGATAATGAAATTCTTGTCTCTGGAAGATTTAACCGGTACTTTCGAAGCGGTTATATTTCCCAAAGCATATGCAAAATACGCAAATCAAACCGTGTCGATGGGACCATATTTGCTTAAGGGCAAAGTGGATATGGACGGCGGAAATAATATAGTAGTCGAACAGCTTGCGGTTTTATCGGTAAAAGAAGTGAAAGCCGCTTCGCAAAAAGACAGCGCAGAAAACAAATATTTGGGAGATGTAGAAAAAGTATTTGAAGAGGAATTTGAACTAGCTGCCGCTTTGAATACAAAAAAAATAAAACTTGCCTATTGCGCTTGATGTAACAAAAAATGTGATATAAAAAATGATAGAATTGTGATAGCAAAGGGAAAAAGATAAAGTTAATTTTCCCTAAAATTTTTGAGGAAAAAATGAAGAAATGGAATCATTCAAAAGGTGATTACGATAGAAAAAATGAAACAGAGGAATGGGAAAAACTTAAATTCTCATGGAAGAAAAGAGCGCTGCTGGAATTCGGATTGATAGTAGTTTCTTTAGTAATGATAGTGAGTATATTTTTGCTGATAAATTAAAATTGGCGGACAAGATAAAGAAATTTTTAAAACTAATTTATAGCGTTCTAGCATTGTTGAGTGCATTATTGGTGATAACAAAATTGATCACCAATTGATCACACCCTATGATGATTTCTGAAATACCCTAAAATAAAAAAACTTGAAAACAAGTTGTAATCAGAGTTTTAGTCGGGGTGATAGGATTTGAACCTACGACCTCTTCGTCCCGAACGAAGCGCGCTACCGGGCGGAGTTTATCCCGCAGTTTTTTTGCGGGACGACACCCCGCCAAATAAAATTCAAAAGACAAAAAACAAAAATCAAATTTACACTTGAACCAACGACCTTCTCAACTCGTCTGGAGCACAAATGCGAACAAAAAACACAAAAATCAAAAAACAAATTACAACGGAGCAATAACTTTTGAACAACTTTACGATTTGCTGCCGGTTGGAGATTATCCCGCGGTTTTTGCGGGACGACACCCCGCCAAATAAAATTCAAAAGACAAAAAACAAAAACCAAAGTTACACTTGAACCAACGACCTTCCCGACTCTTGGAGACGGACACAGGGCAAACAAAAAACAAATATCAAAAAACAAATTACAACTGAACAAATAACCTTTCAGCAATTTCGGGATTCGTTAAAGGTCACTTAATTATATAATGGCGACCTCTATTTTAGCTGCAAATATAAAAAATATGTTGGGAATTAGAAAAGTATAGGTTATGTGAATTCATGGAATAAAGAAAAATTGGGCGTTAATTCATAGAATTCATGCAATTGCACGGTAGTTTTCTCTGAATTGTCTAAATTTTGTAAAAAAAACATTGCATATTTAAAAAAAAATTCTTAAATAACCCGAAGTTATTAAAGAAGTTAGAACAGTTCGTTAAAAGTTATCTTTAAATAGAGGTCAGAAATGAAAAAGATTGCTCTACTATGTTTTTCCATATTTCTTTTTTTTGCAGGAAATTCCGACGCACAATTGTTGAAAGACAGTTGGAGTTATGGTTTTGGAGTTTCATATCCGCATTATGTCTCAACAAGTTTTAGCGTAACTCAAATTAGCTACGGCGGGTATGGAGCAATACAAAGAAATTTCTCTGAACACGTTGGTACTAGATTAAAACTAAAATATGCTGCAGTAAATGGCGAATGGGGCGGCGGTAAAGAAACAGTTACAACGAATTCTATTTCCGGCGATGTGGACCTTATTTATTATTGGGTTCCATGCGAAGTGATTTCCCCATACAATTACCTTGGCGTTGGAGGATTGTTCTTTTCCCACGATAATGTTCCCGGCGGGGGAACCTGGGCAAATGAATCCCACTTAGATTTTCAAGTGAATATCGGATTCGGGTTTGAATTTCAGTTAACCGAAGCCTGGAGGATGGTTGCAGATTTGGGTTATCATACACCAGCAACCAGTGGATTTGACGGCTCATTTGCACCCAACGGCGGCGGGCTACTCGGTGGCGCTCAGGATACTTACATGATGTTCGACCTTGGTTTAACGTATTTCTTTGATAAAGGCGAACCTTCAAAATTCTGCCAATTGTACGAAGGAATAAGCGTAAAAGATATGCCCGATCCTGTTGATTATGAAAGGTTAGAAAATATAATCAAGAAATACATTCCAAAAGAAGTTATTAAAGAAGTTGTAGTTGATAGACAATCTGAAGGAGCTGTTGCTGGGGCAGTTACATACGGCGCACCAACAAGCAGATGGGTTTTAGTAGGCGTTAATTTCGATTTTAACAGAGCTGGGTTAAGACCCGAATCTTATCCGATTTTATTCCATGCAGTTCAAGTTCTACTACAAAATCCGGGAATGAAAATTGAAGTTCAAGGACACACAGATAATATTGGGGCTGAACAAGGGAACAAGAGAATTTCCGATGTACGCGCAAACGTTGTTAAAAGTTATTTAGTTTCTAAGGGAGTTTCTGCAGATAGAATTAGAACAGTGGGCTATGGAGAAACAAGACCCGTAACTGATAATAGAACGGCTCAAGGCAGGGCGATGAATCGAAGAATTGAATTCAAAATTTTGAACTAGTTAATTAAGACCGCTTCGGCGGTCTTTTTTTTGTTTCAATTCTTGTATGAATTGAATATTTTTGTGCAGTAAAAAAATCCTTTAATTTTATCCGGAGAGATAAGAAAGGCGATGAAAATTAGAGTAAACAAAATTATCAATATTTAGAGGACCTCTGCGACTTCGGTCAAAGGGGATTTTTTATATATGACTATAAAAGCAACTATTATCGATGAAGCCGGAATTAACCGCACAATCACACGTCTCGCTCACGAAATTTTGGAAAAAAACAAAGGCGGGGAAAACATTGTAATTATTGGTATGCGCACACGCGGGGAATTCCTTGCAAAGCGCCTCGAAACAAAGATTGAAGAAATTACCGGAAGAGATGTCATTTTGGGAATTCTTGACGTGACACTCTACAGAGATGATTTTAGGATGAGACTTAAGCAGCCGGAAGTTTCAGTCACAAATATTACTTTTGATATTAATGAAAGAGACGTTATCCTCGTTGATGATGTACTTTACACAGGCAGAACAGTTAGAGCTGCGCTTGATGCTTTGATGGATATGGGCAGACCAAGCTCGATTCAGCTTTGCGTTTTAATTGACAGAGGTCATCGCGAACTTCCTATTTCCGCTCAGTATGTTGGGAAAAATATTCCTACCTCAATCAACGAAGAAGTAAAATTAAAAATGAAAGAAATAGATACAGAGGATGCAGTCTATTTGATAGAATCACCTTAATTAGTGGAATGAAATATGTCGTTAAGCAGTAAGCATTTAATTGGATTAAAAAACGTTCCCAAAGAAGATATTGAATTAATCCTTGATACAGCAACTACTTTTAGAGAAGTGCTGGAAAGACCCATTAAAAAAGTGCCGACTCTTCAGGGGAAAACAATTTGTAATTTATTTTTCGAAAGCTCAACTCGTACCCGGCTTTCATTTGAATTAGCGCAGAAAAGACTTTCCGCCGATACAATAAACTTCTCGACTTCAACGAGCAGCACAAAAAAAGGGGAGACCTTCAAAGATACTGTAAGAAATATTGAAGCGATGAAAGTTGACATGATTGTTGTGCGGCACGAATCAGCGGGAGTCCCCGAATATCTTACGCGCATTTCCCAAGCAAATATAATCAATGCCGGGGATGGACGGCATGAGCATCCTACTCAAGCTTTGTTAGACATGTATTCCATTCGAGAAAAACTGGGAAAATTGAAAGGACTAAAAGTCTGCATAGTAGGCGATATTGCCCACAGCAGAGTTGCGCTATCAAATATTTACGGACTTCAAGCAGTTGGGGCAAAGGTTACGCTGTGCGGACCCAAAACGATGATTCCACGAGAAATAGAAAATCTTGGCGTTAAAGTTATTCATGATATCGATAAAGCTATTTCTGAACACGATGTGCTCAATGTTTTACGAATTCAATTGGAAAGAGAAGCAGGAAGTACAATCCCAAGTCTGCGGGAGTATCACAATTATTTTGGCATTACTTCAGAAAGGCTTGAGAAAAATAATCGAGACGTGCTGATACTTCATCCCGGTCCTATCAACCGCGGAGTTGAATTATCTTCGGAAGTAGCTGACGGACCATATCAGATTATATTAAATCAAGTTACTAATGGAGTTGCCATTAGAATGGCAGTATTATATTTACTTGGAACTAGACCATAACGGGAGTGAAATGAAATCTATTTTAAAATCAATGAGAATTATTGATCCGCAACTAAAGATTGACCGAGTTACGGATATACTGATTGAAAATGGAATGATAAAAGTAATTGATGACATCAACGAGAATGATTTTCCTGATACAAATATTTATGATTTTTCAAATTGTATTTGCGCCCCGGGATTTTTTGATATGCACGTTCATCTTAGAGAACCTGGAAGAGAGGATGAAGAGACAGTAATAACCGGAAGCAACAGCGCTGCAGCCGGTGGTTTTACGGGCGTTGCTTGTATGCCGAATACAACTCCGGCAATCGATTCTGCTGAAGTTATAAATTTGATAAAAGAAAAATCGTCAAAGCATCTTGTTGATGTATTTCCCATCGGAGCCGTATCGAAAGGCAGGAATGGAGAAATACTTGCGCCGATAAGCGAAATGTTTTCCAATGGCGCAGTAGGATTTTCGGACGATGGAACCGCAGTTAAAAGTGCGGCGTTATTAAAAAATGCTCTCGAATATACTTCTATGTACAACGCTCCGATTATTGAACATTGCGAGGAGGAATCTTTAGCTGACGGAGCAATGAATGAAGGCTTGGTCTCAACTACTTTGGGATTACCATCGCTGCCCACAGTTTCGGAGGATTTAATTGTTATGCGCGGAATTCTACTTGCGGAATACACGGGAGGTAGAATTCATATCGCACACATTAGTTCAAAGAGGTCTGTTGAGCTAGTTCGGGAAGCTAAGAAAAAAGGCATTAACGTTACTGCTGAAGTTACGCCTCATCACTTTACACTTACAGATGAAACACTCCGAACTTTTGATACAAATTTCAAAATGAGTCCGCCGCTAAGGTGCAGAGAAGATGTGGAAGCTATGATTGAGGGTCTTAAAGATGGAACTATCGATTGCATTGCCAGCGATCATGCGCCTCATTCTATTGAGGAAAAGGAAATGGAATTCATTTATGCGCCAAATGGAATAATTGGATTGGAAACTCAACTGGGAATTTCCCTAAGTGAATTGTACCATAAAAAGCATCTAACATTGGAAGAGTTGATCAATAAATTTGCAGTTAATCCAAGAAGAATTCTTAACCTCGATATTCCAAAACTTGAAGTCGGATCGGCGGCTAATTTAACAATCTTTGATGCGAATAAAATCTGGACGGTTGATAAAAGCAAATTCAAATCAAAGTCTAAGAACACTCCTTTTGATAAAAGATTGCTTACCGGAAAATCAGTTGCAGTTATCAATAATGAGCAAATTTATTTTGATGGGGAATTCAAAAAGATTTAACTGGGATTTTTCGGAGTGGACTCAATAATGCAATTGTAAATAGAATTCAAGATAAAATTAGTTAAGCTTCTTTCAGTGTTTTGCATTCTTCTCTCAATTGTTGAGACAATTTTCCTGAAAAATTTTAATAATTCAAGGTACTTTTTTTTCCACTACCAATTTTTGTACTAACCAAGAAACTCTTTAGTAATACAAATTCTTTCCGTTTTTCTTCTTTATATTCTATTATTCAATTATTTCTTTTGCCATTTTAAAAGCATGATGAAAGCATGTCTTATAATATTTACTTCTGCTTTATGTATTCTATCTTTAGAAATAGAAGCTCAAGCAATTGCAGATCACCCGATTTCGGGAACAATATTTTTAGCTGGCGAAAAATATCTGGAGTTTGATGACATATTATACATACACGGATTTATTGCGCCCACGAGCAGAATCAACCGATATAAGACGTTCAAGATTTTGTATAAAAATAAAATCAGAGTAATATCATTAAGCGCTATCCGTTATATAAGGATTGATAAATTTCAGTCGGGACTTGGCCAAAAGGGTGAACAGGTAATCAAGAATTTATCACTTAAGGTAGAAACTAAAACGAGAACTGTTTTTGAGATGCCGTATTACGAACTTAATTGGGCGCTCGTTATGACATACGACAGCAAATCCGGGCTAATTGTTGAACGAAAAATTCCATTTCATAAAGACGGCAAACTTAATATTCAAAAAATTGTATTTGATTGATTTTTGATTTCCCATCTAATCAGTAATGTCCTAAATTGTAAACAATCCGTTCTCTGATTCGATTTCGGTCAAAATATCCTGCCGAATTTCTTCAAAATTCGATGATTCTCAAAGTAGAATTAACAATTCCTTTGGCACAAGTATTGCCCGTTAACCCCTAAACATCGGGAGGATGAAATGAAAAAGAACACTAAAAAATACTTGCTTGGAATGTTAGTTCCCTTTGCTCTATTATTCAATGCTTGCGAAGAGCATGATTATTATTTTGACTCTACTGCTCCCACAGCGCCAAAAAATATCACTACTGTTACAGGTGATCATAGAGTTGACCTATCTTGGGATTACAATCGAGAAAGCGACGTTGCAGGTTACAATGTTTATTATAGCTATTCTTATGATGGGGAGTATTCCTTAATTGGTTCGACTGAAAGAAATTTCTACATTGATTTTGATGCCCGCAACGGAGTAACCTATTATTATGCTGTAACCGCTTATGATTTCAACGGAAATGAGAGCGAATTAAGCTACGATGTTATATATGATACGGCAAGACCAGAAGGATTTAATCAAACAATATTCGATTACCGGGATTTTCCATTAACATCGGGATATTCTCTTTCAAATTATTTGGTAACTCCTTATGACGATAACAGCACGGATTTCTTTTTTGAAAATTATTTTGGCACTTATTATTTGAATGTTTATAAAGATACCGATATTCAAGATGCGGGTTATACAGATAACATTTATGACATTGATTACGCTCCAACGACCGGCTGGGCTCCATTATTAGGCGATGATAATATTAAATACGAAGAAGCAGTAGTTGGAAAAACTTACATAATCTGGACTTGGGATAATCATTTTGCCAAAATTAGAATCAAACAAATCACAAGTCAACGCGCCGTATTTGACTGGGCATATCAAACTGCAGAGGGCAACCGTGAATTGAAGCGGGCTTCTGCAAAAGAAACACGAGGACAACTTGACGCAGTAAAACTTCTAAGCCGCTAAGTCTAAACAAAAGGATACGTTCAAAAGCATACCTCAACGGTATGCTTTTTTATTTTATATTGGTTAACTTCACACATATAAAATCTCAATTTCTATTTCTATTTTGATAACATAATTGATAGGGTTCAATGTGAGTAAAATTAGAAAATTCCAAAATATTTTCTTTTATGCAGGAGCCTTAATTCTAATTCTGATAATAGTCTCGGGATTTATTGAGCCGATTATTAAACAGAAATTTACTGCAGATTGGAACGGGATAGTCGTTGAAAAAGTAAACAAGATTGAGAGTGGTTTAACCGCAGAATTTAAAAAGAGCGAAGAAAAATTATTAAATGCCTCTGATAGTTTTCGAAATTTCTTAGAGGGAAGAGAACAAATTAGTGACAGCAGTCTTAGCGTTCTTTCAGAGCAAATTGGAATAGCTGATCTAGCTTATGATATTTATGATAAATCGAATAAATTAAATTTTTGGACAAGGCATGGATTTACGACTTATCTAGACCGTTCGGGTTTGTCCTATTCCGAGGGAGAAACATTTTTTATAGATAATAATCTCATGGTTTATTTTGCAGTTTATGGACGCACCGAAAACTTTTCCTATTTCATCGGTTTCCCCATTCACAAAAAATACAAACTGGAAAATAAATTCTACTCAAGTTTGGATTTCATAAAAAAAATATCGGACGAACATGAAACACAAATCGAAATCGAATTCAGTAATATCCAGCAAGTAAATTACGATGGAAGAAAGTATTCGTTCAATTTATACAACAATTACAAAAATCAGATTGCATCAGTGGTGGTTCTAAAACCGCAGAGGGACAAGGAATTAAAAAAAATATCAAACTATTTTAGATCGCTCCAATCGCTGCTTGCATCTGTTTCCATTTTACTATTTGGAATTGGTTTCTTCGGGATGTACAAGCAGATTACAAATAAAGCAATGAGGCTGCCATTTTTATTCGGTTATCTTTTTGCAGTGCGCTATATTTTGAAAATATTGGGATTGCCGTCCGCATTAATTCAATCGGAAATCTCTGATCCAAAATATTTTTCTTCTCAATTTGCATTCGGATTTGTCGCCACACCGATTGATCTTTTAATTACGTTGATTTTCTTTCTTGTGTTCGCGATACAAATTTACAGGTACTTCATTCAACTTCAGCAAGAAGATGCACTAAGTGATGTTAAGCTCATCATATTAGCTCCCGTTTCAATCTCATTATTCGCTTTCACAATATTGCTGATTAGAGGTTTTGGCGCTGCAGTTAAAAGTGTTATTTATGATTCATCGCTGAGATATTTCAAAAATCCCGAACTTTTCCCGGATATCCCCGCACTCATAATGCACTTTAATGTCCTTCTCATCGGATTCTGTTCTGTTCTCTTCGGAGTAGTTTTTATCGCTGTGGTTCTATATGTTTACAAAATAAAAGCAAGAAAACATTTCGTTCTATATTCGGTTCTAATATTTTTATTGTTGCAGCTCGCTGCACTTGCTTTCGATTTAATCCAGCAAGAGCCGCAGGGAACTGTCTTGGTTAGAATTCTTTTTCTATTGATTGTATTTATACTTTCATACTCATTAGTAACTAACAGAAAAAATTCAGCGATAAATTTTACCGCATATTTTTTTGCCGCTTCTCTTTTATCTGTAAGTTTGCTCGATCACTACAATTCCGATTTAGAGAAAAAATCGTTGCGTGCAATTGCAAAGGATATAACTAAATCGAATGAAGATTACATAGAGAAAACAATTAACTCAATTCTATCCGACAGGGAGCTAATAAAGGAACTTCGGGAATCAATAAAACATCCGGCTATAAATTATAACGCAACTGCTTTTAGAATTTGGGCGAACAGTGAATTGTCAAAATCTTCTTTAAGTTCAACATTAAATATAATCTCGTCTCAAAAAGATTTGATTGGAACTTTTAGTTATCAATTTCAGGAGGAATTCATTTGGGATTGGACTGATCGGCGCGACTCGATCGTCTCCCCGAAAATAAAGTGGGAGACTATTTACAGTTCAAAGAATAAAATAATACGCGGCATTGTACCGATTAAAAATAAAAACATAATTCAATTCTATCTTGAAATTAATTCTCTGTATGATTTGTACAGTTTCAATTTCTTGGACAATCCCGATTTTATTTCTTCGGATAAAATATTCAACAATTCCGCACTGGATTTTTCTAAAATAAAAATATTTGATTTTCAGGATAATGAACTGGTTAATTATTACACGGATATTATTCTTTCTGAAAAAGAGAAAAAAAATATACTTGGTTCGCAGTTTATTAATGGAAATGAAAATTGGCTTGATCTTGAAATTAACCACCAGCCAAATCTTATCTATGTTAAGAAATTCTATGAAGATGATATCGAAAGAACAATTGCTGTGTCTCTGGAGAAAAAGAATTACATCTTGAAACTTTTCGATTTCTTCAAAGTGTTTTTTATTCACTCACTATTTATAACTCCGCTTTTATTAGCTCTGTTTTTATTTAATCTCAAGCGCCCGGTCGATTTTAATTTTAGTTTCCGGGGGAAATTATTAATCTCATTTCTGGTTATTTCAATACTGCCATTAATATTACTGGCAGTTTACTTTAGAAACCTTACCGACGAAAAAAATATTGATTCCGTTTACTACAAGCTGGGTAAACGCGCAGATAAAGTTGAAGAATACATTTCCGAATATTTGAATGAAAGTTCTCTTACCGAATATTTTATTTTTGAAAAAGTAACCAAAGACTTGGGAATTAATTATGAAATATTCAGAACAAATTATCTCGTGTACAGTTCGGAAAGCGATTACTATAATTCCGGATTAATTCCCAAAGTTATTGATCCCAAAGCTTTTAACGAATTGTATCGCGAGGGTCTACAAGAATTTGTAAACACAGAAAAAATTGAAGAGTATGAGTTCCACTCCTTTTACCACAAGGCAAATATTGGGGGAACGGAATATTTAATTAAAGTCTCGGATGTGTTCAATAAAATTAGGCTTCCGATGACTGGTTCGGAAGTGGACGTTTTTCTATTCGGCAGTTACTCTCTCGCGGTAATATTAATTATTATGGTCAGCACTCTTTTTGCAAATCAAATATCTTCTCCGATAAGGAAGTTGACAAAAGCTACAAAATCAGTTGCCCACGGCGATTTGAGCATTTCAGTTGAGGTGAAAGGGAAAGGTGAAATAAACGATCTTGTTCAAGGATTTAACAATATGGTTAAGGATTTGAAGCGAAGCCAATTTGATTTAGCCGAAATGGAGAGAGAGATAGCCTGGAAAGAAATGGCAAAACAGGTTGCGCATGAAATTAAAAATCCGCTTACTCCGATGAAACTTGCGGTTCAACAATTAATTGCTGCGCAAATGGATAAAGCAAAAAAGTTTGATGAAATTTTTGAAAAAGTTACAACTACATTGTTAAAGCAGATTGATATTCTAAAAAATATTGCATCAGAATTTTCGAGTTTCGGTAGAATGCCTAAGCTGAAAATGGAAAATCTTGATCTGATAAAATTGCTTAATTCTGTCTCATCTCTTTTCATGGAAGAAAAACTTGAATTGAACATTATTAACCAATCAGAAAAAACAACTATTGAGTCGGATAGCGATAACCTTCAGAGGACATTTATTAACCTTATTCGTAATTCCATTCAAGCCGGCGCAACAAAAATTGACTTCCGAATTATGGGTAGTGAGGAGAATTTAATATTGTTCGTTGAGGATAATGGACTCGGGATTTCATCGGAAATTGAGCACAAAATATTTGACGAGAATTTTACAACAAAAATAGAGGGGATGGGTATAGGCTTAAGTCTCGCAAAAAGATTTCTGGAATCGATAAATTCAAGCATCTCAGTTGAGTCCACGTCACCAAAAGGCACAACGTTGAAAATAATATTCCCCGCGTCAAGATGAATACCTTAACGCCGTATCAAAAAGAAGCTCTTGATTTCGGGAAGCATATTTCATTAACTGCAAATGCCGGTTCGGGCAAAACATTCGTGCTTTCAAAAAGATTTGTTGAGATTGCACTGAATGCAAATGTAGCTTTAAGCAAAATTGTGGCTATCACATTCACAGAAAAGGCGGCGGCGGAATTATATAAAAAAATCTCTCTCGAAATAAGCCACCGATTAAATGAAAGCAAAAATGAGATTGAAATAAAAAAACTACAAAGAATTAGAAGGCAGTTAGTTTCGGCTAATATTTCAACCATCCATTCCTTCTGCACCAACCTTCTGAAGGAATTTTCTGCCGAAGCCGGCATTGACGCCAATTTTACTCCGATCGACCAAACTCATGCAACAGAGCTTTTGGAAAATTCTATTGAAGAATATTTTAACGCTAACTTATTGCAGACAACTGAAAATGATTTGAAAAAATTGATTCGGGTATTCGGATCATCGTCAGTTTTAAAAACTCAACTAAAAAAGGTATTTAATAAGCGGAACACTCTTATTGATTTGAAACATTTTTACGAAAAATCTGATAAAGAAATCTCGGAATATTATCACAACTATTTCAAATCTTCTTTTCTGGAATTATATCAATCGGGAATTTTAGAGTTCGTTGAGTCCGTTCAAAGAATCAATTCTGAGGTTCTTGGTTATTCAAAACCTTCTGATTTCGCACTTGAAATTGAGCGTTTATTGGCAATCGAGAAAAATGAATCTGGTCTCAAGGAAAAAATCGATTGGCTAAACAGTGTAGCGAAAAATTTAATGACCACTACCGGAACAATACGCATTCAAAGATATTTACTAAAAGAAAGCCTGAGTAACTATTCCAAAGAAATGGAAGTAATAAACAATTTCAAGGAATATTTGGATTATTTTTTCATCCAGGAAAACGATGATGAAAAAACAATTGACTTGGTTTGTCTTTCAAAAGTGCTGCTGGGCGTGTGCCTTGAAATTGAAGAAGTTTACGACCAGAAGAAAAGGGAAATAAGCGCGCTTGATTTTGATGATCTATTGATGATGGCAAAAAACATTGTGAGGAATAAAAATGTATTAAACGTGCTTGCGGAAAAATATGAATATATAATGATAGATGAATATCAGGACACAAATGAAATTCAATATAATATTTTCATGCCAATCTTGAGTGACTTAGAACGCGGCAATCTTTTTGTTGTTGGCGATGATAAGCAATCGATTTATATGTTCAGAGATGCGGAGCTAAAAATATTTTCACAAACTAAAAAAGTAATATCCGGTGTTAGTTCGGAAGCGTCGCTGTTAAATCTGCCTCATAGTTTTAGAGTTGCGCCTAAATTAGCATTGTTCATTAATACTGTTTTTAGAAATCTATTTGCCAACGCGGACGAAAAGTACAATGAGGTTGCGTTCAATGACTTAATAAGCGCAAGAACTGATACAGATACCGGAGCAGTTGAAATACTAATTGGGGAAGATGAAGCCGAGCAAATTGCTCAAAGAATTATATTGTTACTTTCCACAAACGAAGGATTACTTCCGGGTGATATTGCAATACTCACGAGAAAAAGAGATGCCTTTGCTTCACTTGAGCAAGCGTTTGTAAAGTATAATCTTCCATACGTTATTGTTGGCGGGAAGGGATTCTATCAACAGCAAACAATAATGGACGTTTATAACTTTATGAGTTTTCTTCTCGACTCAAAAAACGACATTGCACTTTTATCAATACTTCGTTCGCCTTTTTATTCTCTGCCGGATACGGTTTTGTATAACGTTTCTTTGTCTGACGGGGATTGTTTTTTTGATAGACTTCAAAATGCGGTTTCGAAGAATGAAAGTCTTAAGGAAATTGTTGATAGTCTTCAAAAATTCAAAAAACTTATTGATGAGATATTACTGCCCGAACTTGTTCTTTCCATTCTAAATGAAACCGGCTATTGGACAGTTATTTCGGCGAAGAAAAATGCAAAACAGGAAATTGCGAACCTCGAAAAGCTGATTAACCTTGCCTCCGATTACTCAAAGCTGAGTTATTCTACATTGTATGACTTCGTTCTTTTTCTCAAAGAATCAATTTCCATATTTGGCGACGAAGGGCAGGCTGCGCTAAACCTTGGAGACGATTCAATTAAGATTATGACTATTCATCAATCCAAAGGACTTGAGTTCAAACATTTGTTTGTTTATAAATGTTCGGTTGATTTACAAGTTGATATAGTGAAGAGCAGACAAATAATTATTGATAAAGATTTTGGGCTTCTAACAAAAATTCCGTTCAAAGAAAATTATTTCGGAGAATATGCCGCGCCCTCAATTGCGGGGCTTTATAATTTTACTTCTTACAGAAAAAATCTAGCGGAAAATAAACGGCTTTTTTATGTCGCTTTAACGCGGGCTATTGATGGACTTTACATTACGGCGGACATTACAAAATACAAGAGAAATTCTTTCATCGGCTTGCTGGCTTCAGCTTTGGATATTGACTTTGAGGAAGAACAGCTCTCACTCAACGGTGAAGTTCAATTCATGAAAGATGCTTCTCATAATTACGAGTTATACATTGAAAATATGAGTGTGGATATTCCCATTGTCCGCTCAATTGATTTGCCCGTTGAACAGTATACGCTGAAAGAAGAAACGCGCGCAGATAATCATTCATTTATACTCGATAAGTTTCACGATTCTGAAAAGAACGAAATCATTTCAGCAACTAAGATTGCTATTTTTAATCAGTGTCCGCAAAAGTATCATCTCACTTATAATTTAGGTTTCACCAAACTTCTTTCGATTTTTGGAAATGAATTTGAAAATCCAAATAAGAGGAGCGGCGATGATGCGGAAGACAGCGGAAATCTGCCGCCAAATTTAAAGGGAAGCGTCATTCATAAAATTCTTGAAGAAAATATTCCGGCTGAATTATTAGAGCAGAAAATAAAAGAATTTATTCTTGCCGAAAAAAGCGAATTTAATATGAGCAGTCTGAATAAGACTATCGCTGAAATTATGCATACAGTTCAATCATTTTACAACTCTGAGATTTACAGGGAAATAATTTCATTCGCAGAATATGAAAATGAATTTCAGATATATATTAAAGAGCAAGATTATTTCTTGTTTGGCATTATAGATAAAGTGATTTTTACCGATGACAAATTAATTATAATTGATTATAAATCTGATCAAGTGTTAAAAAATCGGATTGCCGATAAAATCCAAAATTATAGAGTGCAGCTTTTGTTTTATGCATATTCCCTTAGCAAATATTATTCAAGTAAAAAATTTGAAATTCGTCTTGTTTTGCTTAACCAACCCGAATCAAGTTATATTGAATTGCTCGATCCGGTTGAGATAAAAAATTTTAGATCGGTTCTTTCAAATTATGTGAAAATGATTCGGGAAAATAATTATCCTAAAAATTTGAGTCATTGCAATAGATGTCATTTTTTTATCAATCAAAATTGTGTGGGAAAATGAAAAATTACGCAAACATATTTGTTCTATTAATTGCCGTTGCGATATCTGCATGTTCTTCATCAACGGTTACTAACGATTTCGGTTACGAATCGGTTATGCCATATTACGAAGTTCCTATTGAATTTAAAGACTCCGCAAAGTATGCCGAAAAAATTGAGGCGTTCAAGCCGCACCTTTCAAACAAAAAGTTTTTTATTGATCCAGGACATGGCGGAGAAGATAGACACAATAGTACAAGAAATAAACAGGTTGTGGAAGCGGATATTAATTTAGCCGTCGCTCATCATCTGGCGAACTATTTGAAATCCTGCGGCGCTGAAGTTAAGTTTTCCCGCTCGGTGGACAGCACCGTTTCACTTGATGAAAGATCGAGGCTGGCAAATGAATACCTCTGTGATTTGTTCATCAGTATTCATCATAATGCTACCGGGCAAAAAAATAATTATTGGACAAATTTCACATCGTCTTTTTATCACGCGTTCGAAACGGATTATGGATTTGAACCGGCTAACAGAATTGCGGCAAGATATATTCAGCGCGATATGGCGTACGCTATGCGGAATTCCGGGGGCTTGGGTTCATGGGATGGAACGTACTCCGACTATTCAATTTATCCCGGAATGGGATTCGCGGTTCTTAGAGAGGCGCGCACTGCGGCAGTTTTAACAGAAGGCGGATTTTTCACGAATAGACTCGAAGAGCAGCGATTGGGAATTGACGAGTTCAACAAAATTGAGGCATGGGGAATATTTAATGGAATCGGAAAGTATTTCAGTAATGGAATTCCGACAATCGAACTATTGCAGGATGAGAGCATTTACACCGATGGTATTCTAAGTCTCGTTTTTGAATTAAAAGATGAAAGCGAAATAGATGCCTCTTCAATTACAACGTTTATAGATTCCCTAAAAATTGAACATAACTATGCCGCTGAAGAAAATAGGATTTATCTCTCTCTGCCCGATATTGCTAAAGGCGAGCACGATTTTAGAGTTATTTGTGCAAACAAAAACGGTAACTATTCGCACCCGTATCATAGGAAAATAATAATTAAATAGACTATTATTGTCCGGCTTTTTTGAAGAAACTATTAGGTTGAAATTTCATAAATGAACGCTGAAAACTCAAAAGAAAAAACTAATGCCCTTACATTAAGGGATAGTATTGACGAAAGATACAAATGGAATTTAGATGATATTTATGCCAATCTAGATGAATGGGAAAAGGAATTTAAATGGATAGAGGAATCGATAACACAGTACGCCAAGTTTCGCGGTACGTTAGCTCTTAGCAGTGATTCATTAGCAAAAGCAATTGCCTACGATGAAGAAATTGGAATAAAAATCGGCAAGCTCTATCTCTACATTATGCTCCTTAAGGATTTAGATATATCTAATAATTCTAACCAAATTCTTTACGATAGAACCGTGATACTTTCCGCAAAGGCGGAAGCCGAAAGCTCATTCCTCAAACCGGAAATTTTAGCGATAGAGAGAAGTAAGTTAATTCATTTCATCTCTGCAAATGAGTTTCTAAAAATCTACTCTCATTTTTTTGATGATTTATACCGCATCAAGGAACACACCCTTGAAGAAGATAAAGAGAGAATGCTTGCAAAAGTGTCGCCGGCTCTTTCAACTCCTTACAATGCATTCAGCTTTTTTAATAATGCTGATATTGAATTCCCTCTGATCAAAGGAGAAAATGGTGATGACGAAAAAATTACTCACGGGCGTTATTCTGCCGCCATGTACTCTCTTGATCGAGAATACAGAAAGAGGTTCTACTTTGCGTACTATAAGCCCTTCATCAAAAACAAGAATACGCTCGCGGCTTTGTTTAGCGGTAATTTGCATGGATTGATTTTTAATTCTTCATCGCGCAAATACAATTCCTCGCGCGAAGCATCTCTTGACGCAAACAATATTCCGCTGAAAGTTTACGACACACTTACGGCTAATGTTAAAAAAAATCTTTCTCCGCTTCACAGATGGGTGAGCATAAAGAAAAAGTTATTAAAGCTGGACGAGTTTCATTCTTATGATATTCACGTCACATTATTTCCATCGTTAAAGAAAATCTATTCTTATGATGAGAGCATTGTAGTAATTATGAATGCACTTAAACCGCTGGGGGATGATTATAATCAAAACCTTACAAGAGCTTTCGAGAACCGATGGATTGATGTATTTGAAACGCCTTCAAAGCGGAGCGGGGCGTATTCTTCGGGCACAACATTCGGCGTTCATCCTTACGTTCTTCTAAATTGGAGCAGCCAGCTTAATGATGTATTTACGCTTGCACATGAAATGGGACATAATATGCATTCATATTATACAGGAAAGAATCAACCATTCCCTTATGCCAATTATTCAATCTTCAACGCAGAAGTAACCTCAACCGTTAACGAAGCGCTGCTGCTCGATTATTTAATAGACAATGCTTCCAGCGATGAAGAAAAATTATATTTAATAGAAAAGAATATCACAAACACTGTAAGCACTTTTTACAGGCAGACAATGTTTGCTATTTTTGAACAAGAAGTTCATGAACTAATTGAAAAAGATCAGGCGCTCTCCGCCGAACTTTTGTGCGAAATGAATAGCAAACTCCATCACGAATTTTGGGGACCGGAGATGGAATTTGATGAAGAAGAGACATTTACATGGGCTAGAGTTCCGCATTTCTATTATAATTTTTACGTTTACCAATATGCTACCAGCTATGCAGCGTCTCAAATAATTGTTGCAAAAATTAGACGAGAAGGTGAAAGTGCAGTAAATGAGTATATTCGTTTTCTAAAAGCCGGCAGTTCTGATTATCCGTTAAACACATTGAAAAGCGCTGGGGTGGATATGATTTCGCCAAACCCAATTTTAGCGGTCGCTGAAGGATTTAATCATTTGCTCGATCAAATAGAAAAAATAATTTTGTAATAAGAGGTTAAAATGAAAATATATTCCAAAAAGGATTTAAGCAATTACGACCTATCGCTCACGTATGATGATATAAGTTTTGTCCCCACCAAGATTTCGGCAATCAGAAGCAGAGTGGAAGCTAAAACAAATACTAATTTTTTAGATATTGATTTAGGCATGCCTGTTGTTTCCAGCCCAATGGATTCCGTAACGGGAATTAAAATGGCTCAAGCCCTAAATGATCTTGGGTGTCTTGGAGTATTGAATAGATTTGACTCGTCGCTGGAAAATTTATTGAATGGAAATGTACCTCATTCGGGAATCCGTTCAGTCTCAATTGCTCTTAATGCCCCCAAGGATTTAATAAGTAAATTGACCGAATTTGCAGGCGTTATTTGTATTGACACGGCAAATGCCGCAAATAAAACCGTACTTCAAAAGTGCGAAGAAATTAAAAATAACTTCAATGTAAAAGTTATGGTTGGCAACGTGGCTTGCGGCGCTAATTTAAAAGATTTGGTAAACGCAGGCGCAGACGCCGTAAGAATAGGAATTGGCGGAGGCAGCGTTTGTACCACATCTATTCAAACGGGAATAGGTATCGGGCAGGTGTCTTCATTACTCGATGTTTATTTTGCAAGAGAAAGTGAAAAATTGAATATTGAATTAATTGCCGATGGCGGTATTAAAAGTCCAGGTGACGTTGCTAAAGCGATTGCACTCGGAGCCGATGCAGTTATGTTGGGAAGAATGCTCGCGGGCACAAAAGAAACTCCCGGCGAAGTAATAAAATATGCCGATCAGCTTTGGAAAAAATACCGGGGTTCTTCTTCATTCGGCGTAAAGATGAAAAATGAATTCATCGAAGGAGAAGAAACCATGGTTCCATACAAAGGAACTGTAAAAAACGTAATTGACGGAATTTCTGACGGGTTACGAAGCGCAATGAGCTACATGAACTGTAAGTCAATAAATGAATTGAAGCAGGTAAACTCTTTTGTAATTCTTTCCAATAGTTCTTATTTGGAAAGACTGCCTAAAAAATAAATCTAAATGAGTTACAATGTAATTTTTATTTACAAGGGATGATGTAAAATTCGGCGTTTTTGATTTACTATTACGCCACATACTTTTAGAAACAGACAGATGTCTAAGCTTTTTTCTTTTTTATATCTAAAGTATAAAGTTTGTCATCATCTTCGGCTGCGTAATTTTTGAATATATCACTTTCCAGATAATGAATCTTGCGTTCTTCTTTTTTCTTTTCCTCGGTGGAAGTTAGGTACTGTCGTCCTTCGGCTAAAGGTTGCATAGGTGCAGGTCCCAA
Source organism: Bacteroidota bacterium (assembly GCA_018829545.1). Classification (GTDB taxonomy): domain Bacteria; phylum Bacteroidota; class Ignavibacteria; order Ignavibacteriales; family Melioribacteraceae; genus JAHJTX01. The sequence continues at coordinate 23,864 of JAHJTX010000002.1, forward strand.
ATTTTTTAAAATCATTATTCGCTGCTTATTCTTAAATTCATCGGCTTGTTTACCATAGACTTTTTTTCGAGCTCTGTGATGATCCGAATACGTGGAATCATAATTCTTCCTTCTTCGGCTTTTTCGCTTGGCGCGTTGAGCTTTTTCTTCTCTCTCTTTTTTCTTCTTTTCGTCTTGCTCTTTCTGCCTATTAAACTCAATAGTCTTTTCTTCCCAAACTTGATGAGGCGCTTTTTTACCCGCATTTCTATACTTAAACAGTAAATAGGAAATCGTTACAACTATAGCTGTTGCTGATAAGAAATATAAAAGACTTTCATATATAATGGGAAGTAGGTCCATGGATTAAAACTTTTGGCTCTTTTCTAAATATTGGTTGATAGGTTATTATTATTTAATAACCCGACAATTATTAAGCATATATTTAATAAATTTCTATTTGGGCTAAAGCCCTGAAACTTTTTTCTAATTATTTTACCCCGACATAAATGTCGGGGCAATTATTATCGATTTTTGTTAATATTTATAAATAAATAGCCCCGAGCTTTAGCTCGGGGAGACA
>JAHJTX010000124.1 GCA_018829545.1 Bacteroidota bacterium
AAGGAATTTCGAACAATGAAGTTGAAATACACATTGCTTTCACTTCGAAATTCATTATTCCTTGTTCAATATTCGATATTCAATTATCGTTAACATGTTATTACTAACGACTCTCTAAGAGCCTAACCAGCCATTTCGAACTTTTGACGCCATTTCAATTTGTTTGCCAGTATCATTTTTAAAAAACTTTATATAATTTGACACTCAGGAGGAGCTATTTTATGAAAGCGCGGATTATACAACTTTTCAATTTTAATGACTGGGGCAACGACCTGGTATTAAAGACAATTAAATCATTTGCAATTGACGACGTTAAGCTGCTTCAGATTTTCAGCCATATTATTTCGGCTCAGGATATTTGGTTAGAAAGTATTCATGGAAATCACGATTGGAGTATTTCTGTTTGGGATTCATTTTCTATTCAAGAATGCATGGTGCTTACAAAACAAAGCACGGATAACTGGCTGCGGTTTTTGAAAAAAACTAAAGTAAAAGATTTTGAGGAATATTGCTCCTATCTGGATTCAAAAGGCAATCCCAACCAAAATTCATTGATTGATATTTGTGAGCACTTGATTATTCATTCCGCTCATCACAGAAGTCAAATTAATTTTATTCTGCGGGAGAAAGGATTTGAACCCGCTAAAATTGACTTTATTCATTATTGCAGAGAACAACAAAATTCTTGATCATATTTGTGGAAACATTAATGTGATTATTACTTTTTTGTAAACTCGGCAAGAATTATTGAAGCGGCAGCACCTACGTTAAGCGACTCTGCATTACCCAATTTGGGAATTGAGCAGATTATATCCGCAGCATTAATAATTTCTTTACTTGGACCGTGCGATTCACTGCTGAAAACGATAACAGATTTTGGCGGGAGTTTTGTTTCATAAATACTTGCGCTGTTTATGTCCGCAACAATAATTTTGTAACCGCTTCTTCTTAGAGCTGCGGCTTCATCTAAGTAATTATCGGATACTTTTACAGCGACACGAAATATTGAACCCATGCTTGCCCTCAGTGTCTTTGGGTTATATGGCTCCGCACAATTCCCGCTGAGAATAATTTGATTCACACCGAACCAGTCGCAGCTCCTGATAATTGTTCCCACATTGCCTGGATCGGAAACATTTTCCAGCAGACATATTATGGGTGCGTTCAGTAATAATTTGCCGCCATCTCTTTCATGAAAAACCGCAGCAATTCCTTGAGGTGTTTTGGCATCAGATAGTTTAAGAAAATCATTATCGCTGATTATTTCTGTTCTTATTTTCTGCCGCGCAGCCTTGATAAAAAGCTGTTGTGCATTTGGGAAAGCCGATTTTGAAGCAATTATTATCTCGCAAAGATGATCGCTGTTAATTCCTTCTTCAACAATTTTCCATCCCTCAACAAAAAATTTGGAATGCTGCTTCCGGAATTTCTTTTGACTTAGAGAGCAATAGATTTTAAATTCATTATTCGTAAGCATACTGCCGTATAAAGCTATTCGGGCTTTTCATCTTTGTCTTCTGTCTTTTTGCCTTTCTTGCCTTTTTTTACTCCTTCGTAAGATTCAGTAATTTCTTCAACCGTCTTGTTTTCTAACGCAGCAATTTCCTTTTTGTGCATTTCAATTTTTGTTTCGTAATTTTTTTCGAGAGCAATCAACTGAGTAATCTTAGTTGAGTATTCCTCTTTTTCCAGTTTAGCTTTAGCAAGCGAATCTTTCACATTGATAATTTCTGTGCGTTTTTTTTCCAGCTCGTCTTCAATTTTTGAGAGCTGGTCATTTTTAGATTTCAAATCGCCGTTCAAATCAGTCTGTTTTAACTGACAATCATCAAATGTTTTGCTTGATTGTCCGAGTAGTTCGCCTAATTCTCTTTCAAGTTGAACCCTGTTATCCGCAAGCCCATTCAATTCAATTTGCAACTGTTTTGTATTTGATTTGATGCTGTTCTCTCTTTCAATCTGCAGGTTGATTATTTCCGATAACTCGCTTTTTCTATTCGATAATGTTTCGAGGCTTTCCTGCAGATTTTCGAATTCCTTTTTAAGAACTTTTACAAGTCCACTGTATTCCGCAATTTGTGTCGATTTTTCTGACAGCGTTAATTCTCTCTGCTTAACTTCTTTGTCTTTATCGAGGAGCAATTTTTTAAGAGAATTCAATTGGTCTTTGGAGGTTTTTAACTCTTCCGAAAAACTGTCAATGGTCTCCGAAAATTTTTGCTCGAGCTTCAAGATGCTTCCTTCGAACTCAAATTTCTGTTCTTCTAGTTTGGATATTTTTCCTTTTAAACTCTCTATGTTGGTAGCGAACTTAGTTTCAAGACCGCGGTTTTTTACCAACTCATCGTTAATGTCATTCTTTAAAATATCTATTCTTTTAATTTCCTCTTCTATCTTCTTTAGAGTCTCTGATTTCTTCTGTATATCCTCTTCAAGTTTCTTATAAGCTTCTTCCTTTTTAAGAACCTTTTCAAGAGTGATTTCATACTCTGTTTTTTTAGCAAGAATTTCCTGAGCTACATTATCTCTTTTTGACATGTATTCATTGAATATCTTATCCTTATCAGCAATCTGCATTGAAATTGATGCGAGACTTTGCTCAAGGTTAAGTTTAATTTCTTCGCTAAGAGAAATTCTGTCTTTCAAGCTGCTTACAAGTTCGTCCTTTTCAATCTCCTCCTTAAACAGCGAATCAATACTCTCCTTTGTTCTTCGCTCTTTGTCCTCAAGAGATTTTAAGATAATCTTCATCTCGTCAATTTCAG
>JAHJTX010000125.1 GCA_018829545.1 Bacteroidota bacterium
ACTATATACTTGCACAAACTCAATCACTGGAGAGATGATAAAGCAGTTGAAATTTTGTGCAAGGAATTGAATCAAACTGAAACAAAATTTCCCGGTACCGACTTGGTCATCAACTACAAAATGGTGTCATCTTGAAATCCGTTGAGGTCAGTTGTTCTGATATTAATAGTGGTAACGAAGGATGGGGTGTAATAAAACCGTTATCTTCGAATTCAATCTATTCTGGAACAATGACAGGTGAGTTTTTTGCTTGTGTATTTAGTGTTAGTGATACAGCTACTGCAGGAGATATAGTTACTTTTAATTTGCATTTATCAGCAGAAGGTTATGAAAATGATTTAGATTTATCTTTTGATATTACTATAGACTAAGGACTATTCCATCAAATTAATTGATAACCAAATTGATAACTATGTTAAATTATTACTACAAAGCAATCAAATAACAAAGTAGTCCTTAAAATAAAAAAGCCTCAAAACGAACAATTTATTCATTAATGAGGCTTTATTTTTATTTGCGGAGAGGGAGGGATTCGAACCCTCGGTACCCCTTTACAGAGTACGACGGTTTAGTCCGGCGGCTGCCGGATTGGTTTCATAAGAGTTTAAAAAAAAAAGAAAAGCGATTTTTCACTTTCCTTTTAGCGGAGAGGGAGGGATTCGAACCCTCGGTACCCCTTTACAGAGTACGACGGTTTAGCAAACCGTTGGTTTCAGCCACTCACCCACCTCTCCTTAGCTGAAATATTAGACAATATAAAAACAATTATCGGGCACAAATTTATAAATAATTTGCCCAAATCAAAACAGAAATCTATAATTAAAAACTATATTTCTGCCAGGCATACCGGCAAAACTTTTAATTGCTGATAAATGATCACGGTATGGTTGATCTAATAGGTTATCTACTCTTAAATTAAGAATGTGAGCATTGTTAGAAGTCGGGAATTTTGCGCCAAGATAAATATCGATAAGACCATACCCAGTAGTTACGTTTTCATTTTCTGCAACCTCTTTCTGTGACGCTGCTAATTTCCAGATCAACCCAATCCAATAATTATCACGGTGATATCTTTGCTCCGTCATAAATCTAAGGGGAGGAATGGACGGGAGATTTTTATTGCTTTCAATCTGCTTTCCTCTCACATAATCGAACATAACAGTTGTAATTAAACCATCACCGAATTCATAGACAGCCTTAGTTTCGAATCCGTATATCACTGCATTTGTTTGCGTGTATTCATATACGGGAATTCCAGATGAAATCGATGCATGATTTATAGAACTTGTACTCAAGTTATAAACTAAGTCAGTAGGTTCACTATATATAAAATTAAAAATTTGATTATAAAATACATCGAACTCCACCCAATGATGATCTTTGCGGATTCGCAAACCCGCATCTATCCCTAAATTGTTTTCTTGAGCAAGATTTCTGTTCCCAATATCGAATGTGCCCGTTGCTTCATGAATAGCATAGGATGATAGTTCTTCCACGGTGGGCGACCGGAATGCATTTGCTGCATTTGCAAATATCGAGACGTTTTGATTTAATTCTAATACCGCACCAACAGAACCGGAGAATGAATTGTACGAAGTAGTATTGGCATCAAAGAGAGAATCGGATACAATTGATTCAGGAATTATTACTTTGTTGTGTTCAAATCTAGTTCCGAATTGAATATTAATTGAATTAATAGTAAGATTTTCGTAAAGGTAACCGGCAGCGCTCACATAATCTGCATTCGGGGTAATTACTTCTTCGCCATTGACTTGGTATTTTTGAACTTGACCCCAAAATCCAACAATCCCTTCCATATTTTTGGTGAATTCCTCATGTTTAAAGGAAATATCTGTCGTCCAGGATTTTAATCCGAAAGATGTACCGATCTGATTAGTCTTTTTATTTTTTTCGTCGTGTGAATAATTCTGATACCCGGTTTTAATACTGAATGATTTAACAATGGAATTTAACTCAGATTGTTCAAGAAGGATTTTAACTTCTTCTTTTTTCATGCTCAAGTAAATTGGACCTTCATCATTGTCTGAGAAAGAATTAAAAGGAATTCCATATTCTGAATTGTATTTAGAAAAACTAATACCGTATAATCCAAAATCAGGAATGAACGAAACCCCGAATTGAACTCCTTCTGCACCACTTCCGGAATTAGAAATTTTTGTATTGTTTGAAGCATGGTAATCATCAGAGTTACGAAAGAATAATTTCGAATGAACTGCTAGTTTATCCGTCCCGAAATTCAAATGAGCATTTGCCAATCTTTCATTTGAATTAACTGCGTACCCTGAAAAAATTGAGCCTGAAATACTATTTAATCTGGAATTTGAAATTGACCCCGAAATTACGTTTATCACTCCGCCGATTGCATTACTCCCATATAGTAAACTTGCCGGACCACGAATTACTTCTATTTTTTCGGCAAGACTTCCGTCAGATGATAAACTATGATCGTCTGAAGAATTTGACAAATCGCCCATCCGTAAACCATCTTCGAGAATTAGAACTCGATTATTGCCGAATCCTCGAATAACCGGTCTCGCTGGAGCAGTTCCGTTGGAACGCATGTTAATACCAGGCTGAAAATTTAATATTTGTGCTACATTTAATGATTTCTTGATTTCCAAATCCAAATTAGATATCGATAATGTACTCAAGGATATTTTCTTAGGATCGGATGAAAGTGGATTTCCCGTGATGATCAACTCAGAAATATCAACAGCCCCTTCACGCATTTTTACTAATATTTCTGATGAATTACTTGAGACTGAAATAACAATTTTTTCAGTTTTGAAACCGATATATGAAAAAATTAATGTTTGTGTTCCTGTGGGCAGATGCAACACGAACTCACCATTCAAATCGGAAATGGTTCCGATTTTTAATTCTTTGACTAAAATGTTAACTGCAACAAGCGGCGTATCGTCGCTAAAATTTATTATTCTGCCTTTAATTACAAAATATGATTGAGCGTTTATTGTATAGAAGGCAATAAAGCTAATGCATAGTGCCAGGTAAAACAGGTTCCTATTCATAGATTTTCCTTTTTCTTATTAAAATTGGATAAAACTATAATAGGATAGGCGGCGGTCTTGAAAATAGCTGAGTAACATTTGAATCAGGAATGAAAACTGAATTATAGAACGACCCTATTTCAATATTTCCGTAATGACTTAAAGTTGATTCTGAATCTTCCTGAAATGGAATTAAAATTTGCGCATAATGAATTAACGAACAGTCGGGAAGCAAATTTAAATTCATTTCGGTAGGAGGTAATGAGATTACGGTAGCAAGGTCGGAATAATTTATTCTGTGAAAATGAAATGAAAGAATAAACAATAGAAAAGAATACATCACAACAGTTGATGCATTAATTCCTTTATGTAAAGTAAAATTTCTCATTTCCCAGAAAATTATTAGTTAAATATACAAATAATATGAGATGAAAGGTGTTATTATTCTTGAACGCGCGTGAAAATTCCTTGGCAAAGAGATGCTAAAACAAAGCTGTATTTTTCATAAATTTCGAAATATAGAGTATGCGTTGCCTGAAGAAATCCTTTATGCGGAAGTTTTAGCAAAAACCGGCATAAGCTATTCTTCCGAAAAAGTACCAGACCTAATATTAAAGAGAAAAGAAGCGTTTGATAAAAGAATTGTAAAATTGAGTCCACTCCGAAAAGCCCCAAACGGGTTAAAACCCGTTTGGGAAAGTTTGTTTTTAGCTTGTTAACCCCACGTTAAAACGTGGGGTTAATAACAATATGACTTTTCAGAGTGGA
>JAHJTX010000126.1 GCA_018829545.1 Bacteroidota bacterium
ACCTTAAACCATCTTGCTATACCCATTGCGGATTTGTGCTAATCGATTAATCGGCACAGAAAAATTCTCCACTATTCTGAGTCAAGTTTAGGAAAATTAACCGATATTCGCGGGTACATTTGCAGAAGTAGCAGCGCTCTTTAAGCTGGAAACTGAGGCAATAATTTAAAAACATAAAAGATGTTGCAACATTAGATGTTATAACATATATTGCGATTGTAATTAAAACAAAATAGACATCTAATCTTAATATTAACAGGAGTAATCATGAAAAATCTAAATAAAATATTTTTTCTTTTCCTTTTCACTGCGGGCATTTTATCTGCACAGAGCGAGTGGGCATTCGATAAAGCGCATTCAAATGTTGGCTTTGCAGTCAGCCACATGGTAATTTCAGAAACAGAGGGCACATTTTCTGAATTTGAAGGAAGCGTATCAACTAAAGACGATTCATTCGAAAATGCTAAAATCGAATTCGTTGTAGACATCAATTCAATTGACACAGATAATTCCGACAGAGATAATCACTTGAAGAGTGACGACTTTTTCGGCGCAGCCAAATATCCAAAGATGACTTTCAAAAGCAAATCTTTCAAAAAAGTTGACGGAAAGAAATACAAATTAGTCGGCGACTTAACCATTAAAGACGTTACAAAAGAAGTTGTTTTGGACGTTAAATTTAACGGTATAGTTAAAGATCCTTGGGGAAACACAAAAGCAGGATTCAAATTAAGCGGATCATTAAACAGATTTGATTATGGCTTAAAATGGAGCGCAGCTCTTGAAACCGGCGGCTTAGTCGTTGGCGAAGAAGTTGAAATAACCGCAAACATAGAATTAGCAAAAAAGTAAAATGCGCTTAGAGGACGAAATAAAACAAAAGAATTTTAGAAACGAGTACCAAAAGCTAGCCGTGAACGTATTTTTTACTCACGGCTGGCTCACCGGTCTGCACGACGAGCTTTTTCGTGAATTCGAGATAACAATTTCGCAGTTTAATATACTGCGAATTCTGCGGGGGCAGCATCCGAATCCGGCTTCGATTAATCTGCTTAAAGAAAGAATGCTCGACAAAATGTCCGACACTTCGCGTCTTGTTGAGCGGCTGAGATCAAAAGGATTGGTCAAAAGAAAAATTTGCCTTCAAGACAGACGCAGGGCAGAAGTAGTTATTACAGATAAAGGATTGGATTTATTAAAAAAAATTGACAGCCTAAACTCCCAGTTCGACGATCTTTTTAAGAATATCAGCGAAGAGGAAGCTAAAACAATAAATGATATTCTTGATAAATTAAGATACTAATAACGCCAGCGACTTACAGCCAAACAAATTTTCATAATGCATAAATAATTTCTTTCCACAGAATTATATTATTCTTATTTTCTCTCACCGACAAAAAACATGTCCGAAATGAATGTTCAAAAATACATATCAGATTTACAGACGCTTTTCAGAGCTAATGCCGACCCTGAGAATGCTTTCAATATGAAAAAGTACATGAAGGACAATTACGAATTCTATGGCATTAAAACACCCGAACGGAATGAGTTGACGAAAGATTTGTTGCGCAAAGAAAATATTCCCGGCGTTGAAGACGCAAAATCAATTATTATAAAATTGTGGAAATTGCCCGAAAGAGAGCTTCAATATTTTGCGATGCGATTAGCGGAAAAAGTAGTTAAAAAATTCGACGCACCATCAATTGAGTTTTTGGAATATTTAGTCGTTAATAAATCGTGGTGGGATACGGTAGATTTTATCGCAGCAAATTTGGTTGGTATGCACTTTAAAAGATTTCCACACTTGATTGAGCCTAACACGGTACGATGGATTAATTCCAACAATATGTGGCTGCAGAGAAGCGCATTACTGTTTCAGCTTAAATACAAAAAAGAAACAAACACCGAACTGCTATTCGATTACTGCACGCGGCTATCCAAATCAAACGAGTTTTTCATACGCAAAGGAATTGGATGGGCGTTGAGAGAATACTCAAAATATGATCCACCCTCAGTAAGAAAATTTGTAAAAAATACCGAGCTTTCCGGCTTAAGCAATAGCGAAGCGCTTAGATTAATTTCGTAAAATTATTTTTCCACTCAATGCAATAAACCACAAACAATTACGTTTACTTTAGCAGATAAATAAATGGCTGGTTTATTGGAAAACGTACTAATCGAAAGATGCAAAAATGGAGCCGCCGCCGCATTCGGACAACTTATTAAACTCTACCGAAAGCAGCTATTCTCTTATTTGCTCAAATACTACGGCAATTATGAAATCACGAAAGCGGTACTTACAGTAACTTTGACAATGGATATTGGCAGTTCGGGAAGTTACTGTGCAACAGAAGTGCATAAAGAAATGCTCGGATATTTAGGAATAGCGGATAAGAAGCTGGTGGAATTAGCAATAAATAAACTGCTGAGATATTATACTGATCTGAATTACGGTAAAGAAATTAAATCGCCGAAGATTAAGTTACAGAAAAAGGAAACTGTTGTCATCGAAAGTGAAAATAGAGATAAGATTCTTTCTGAAATAGGAGTGAAGTTTACGAAGGAGTATTTTAGGAAACGATATAACTTAGCGGACACGGATTTCGAAATTAGCAGACAGCCTTCAGCGATCAATGGTCAGTAAACAGTAGGCAGAAGGCAGTAGGCGGCAGACAGAAGACGGTGCTCTATGCTCCTAGACAAGTTCTGGAGACAAAGAATTTTTATTGACTTTAAAGCACACAACTCTTAATTTGAATTCACAGTATCAATGGAGTTCTTAGATGCTAAATATTTTCCTCTTTTCTTGCCTTTCTAAAACTGAAATCGGTTTCGGAGTTATTATTAATAGATGTTTATCGAGAAAACTATTCTTAGCAGACGGGAATA
>JAHJTX010000127.1 GCA_018829545.1 Bacteroidota bacterium
ACTAAATTTAAAAATCTAAAAAGAGTGTTATTGACGGTATTTTTATCGGTGTCCGTAATTACAATTATCGGCGGTTACTTTTTTATGCAGTATGTAATTGACGGCTTGCCTTCTCTTGAGCAGTTGGAAAATCCCAAACAAAGTTTGGCGAGCAGTGTATACAGCGTTGATGGCGAATTACTCGGTAAGTTCTTTATCCAAAATAGAATTGAAACTTCGATTGACAGTATACCTCGACACGTAGTACAAGCCTTTATTTCATCGGAGGATAAAGAATTTTTTTCGCATTGGGGAGTTCACCTTGAACGCGTTTTTAGAGCAATATTTAAAACTATATTTCTAAATTCTCGTCAGGGCGCAAGCACAATCACTCAACAGTTGTCTAAAAATTTATTCGGATTTAAAACTAGCCAGGAATCTTTTTACGATACAATTGTTCGTAAGGTGAGGGAATGGATAGCAGCCGTTCAGATAGAAAAGAATTATACAAAGAACGAAATTCTTGAAATGTATTTTAACGAATCATATTTCGGACATGGCATCTACGGGATCGGAATGGCTTCATATTATTATTTCGGCAAGTCAGCAAGCAAGTTAACAATACCGGAAGCGGCTGTTCTCGTAGGTTTGAATAATTTGCCCGTTTATTATGACCCTTTTCGTAGATACAACAACTCGTTGAAAAAAAGAAATGTTGTTATGAATGAAATAGTTGAAGATGGATTATTGGATCGTGAAACTTATGAAAGATTTCGAGAAGAGCCCATAATTCTAGTTCAAGAAAAAGAAAAGCAAAATTTTAACAGCAGACTTGCGCCTCATTTTGTTGAGCATATTCGTCGTCAGTTAGAAAGAATGTCTGAAACTTATGGTCTCAATATTTACGAAGATGGGTTGACGATTTATACATCAGTCGACTCGCGGATGCAGGTCATTGCGGAAAAAGCAGTTGAGGAGCATTTAAACGAATTTCAAAAACAATTTGACGCTCAGTGGAGATGGACAGGCTCTAACAGAGTTATTCTAGATGAACTTTTAGGCAAAGCAATAAAATCGAGACCAGAATATATTCGAGCAGCATCATTCGAAGAAAGACAGGAAGTTTACAATAATCTAAAATACAACGTTGCTTTTGTAGATAGCGTGCAGAAAAACGGGCAGCGAATAGAAGTTGGATTTGTTGTTCTTGACGTTAAGACAGGTGAAATTAGAGCAATGGTTGGAGGTAGAGATCCTGAATTTGGAACTGGATTGAATCACGTTACGCAAATTATGAGACAGCCTGGCTCATCTTTTAAACCAATTGTTTATACTGTAGCGCTTGATAATGGGCTGTATCCGGCGTACCCAATACTTAATCAACCCTTTGATTACAACGGCTGGACGCCAACAAACTTTGTTGAAGATGAAGTCGGTGGATTTTTGACTTTAAGAGAAGCGATAAAAAATTCTATAAATCTTGTCGCCGCGAGATTGATTATTGAAGGACACGTTCCCCTTTGGCAAATAGGGAAGTATGCGCAAAAGATGGGAATAACTAATAAGCTTAACCTTTTTCCATCGATCTCTGTAGGAGCTTCTGAAGTTTATCCTATTGAACTGACTTCTGTTTTTGCAACTATTGCAAATAAAGGAATTTACAATAAGCCGCTTTCAATCCTTAGTATTGAAGATAAGAACGGAATTGTGATTGAACAGTTTTATACCGAAAGCAGAGAGGCAATAACTGCAGAAACAGCTTACATGATAACGAATATGCTTGAAAGCGTTGTTAATGAAGGAACTGCCGTTAGAATCAGAGGAATTCACAACTTCCAGAGACCGGCTGCAGGTAAAACAGGCACAAATACAGATTACCGCGACGCATGGTTTGTTGGATTTACTCCGCAATTAGCCGCTGGCGTCTGGGTTGGATTCGATGACCAGCGTGTTTCATTCACCGGCGCCTACGGGCAGGGTGCAAAAGCAGCTATTCCAATTTGGGCGAATTTTATGCGCGAGACTTATGAAATCCTCGATTTACCAATTGAATATTTTGAAATGCCTGAGAGCGGCGATATTGTTACAGTCGATTTTTGCGAAGAATCAATCTATAAATTTGGTGATCCGCGAATTGTATCAAAAGATTGCTTTGGCAAACCGGTAAGAGATATTATTAATATCAGCAATATCCCTCCGCCATTTAATGCAAAAAAAGATACCGTAATAAAAATATTCGATAAGTATGCTTTTGTTGATTCAAACGCACACGAAGCTGTTGAGATTATTAATTAGTAACTCACTTTACGCAAAAGTTTGAAATTATATTGTAGATCGAAGCGAAGCTTCGACAAAATGCTTGTTTTTAACGATCCCGATAAATTTCGGGATCGTGTTACAAGTTCTGCGAAAGGTGACTTAGTAACTTTTTTCTCATTGCATACTTATTTAGTTTTGTTCTGTTCTTTATAAATCTTAATCATGATCCTAATCATGGTCAGATTTTTTTCAAGTGCACTATGAGCTAATTTATCAAGAGGAGTGTAAAGATAGAATTGAAGCAAGAAAGAGAGAAAAAGTATTTCAAATCAGGGATTGGAAAAGCGTTTTTAAAAAGTTTGTAATTATTGCCCGGATGGCGGAATTGGTAGACGCGCTAGGTTCAGGGTCTAGTTGACTTAAGTCAGTGGGGGTTCAAGTCCCCCTTCGGGCACAAAAAAAAATAAGAGATGTATATTTCACGTCCTCAAATTCCTTATTTTACTATTAATCTTAATCATAATCATAATCTTAATCATAATCTTAATCATGACCCTCATCCGATTCTCTTTGACCAAATTAAATTAATTATTCATTGATGCGGAAGAGGATTCGGTGCTTACCTTTAAGGGAAACCTTTACCTCAGCCTTCTGCCAAAAAGTACTAATTAGAAAAAGATCGGGTGCGAGAAAGATTCGACTCGAGAAGTGATTATTGATCTTCAAACAGACATTAGACAATAGCCTTTGATTTTAATATTTTGCTATCCAAAGAAACTATAAAATCTTGAGAACTGAAAAGGTAGATACAGAGAATAATCATGAATTCTATACTAGCAACTATAAATATTTCACTCGCCTTTTTCATCGCATCAATTAATTGCTATGCACAACGTTTAGAGGAAATGCTAACAGAACGGTCAACTAGCCGGGCTTACTGTTTCAATTGGAAGATATTATAATTCGGAAGTAATTAAAATTACTGAGAGTGAGCGGTTCAAGGAAAACCAATAATTGAGTCCACTCTGAAAAGTCATATTGTTATTAACCCCACGTTTTAACGTGGGGATAACAAGTTAAAAACAAACTTTCCCAAACGGGTTTTAACCCGTTTGGGGTTTTTCGGAGTGGACTCAATAATTAATAAGCTAAAAATTATGTTAGAAAATTGATGTTATGGAAAAATCTGATCAATCAATAAATAAAGGATATCATCAAGCATTACTGTTGGCGAAATCACATTACGAAAATTTTCCAGTCATCTCACTCTTAGTTAAAAAAGAGTTACGCAAGGATGTCGCAATTATATACTGGTTCGCTCGAACTGCCGACGATATTGCCGATGAGGGTGAATTAAGTGCGGAGAAAAGATTAGAAAAGCTTTCGAGATTCGAAAAGAAACTGTCGGATTCTTTGTCCGGATTTTATCCAGATGAGTTCTGGGAGGCACTACATAACACAATTATTGAAAAAAATATTTCGCCCCAAAACTTGTTTAATCTGCTAAAAGCGTTTAAGCAGGATGTTACAAAAAACCGATTTATAAATTTTGAAGAAATTCTTGAGTACTGTTCAAACTCAGCGAATCCTGTTGGAAGAATCATTCTTGAATTGCATGATATACGTACGGATAGCGTTTTCAATCTAAGCGATAAAGTTTGTACTGCGCTTCAATTGACAAATTTTTATCAAGATGTGAAAATTGATCTCAAAAAAAATAGAATTTATATTCCATTGGACGAATTAAAAAAATATCAAATCGAAGAAAATTCTCTTGCAAAAAGCGAAATTAATCCTAACTTTGTACAACTCATGAAATTTCAGGTTGAAAGAAACCGACAAATTTATCGTGAGGGAGAAGAAATTATAAAATATTTGAGCGGAAGGCTTAAATACCAAATTAAATGGACAATATTGGGCGGTATGGCAATTTTGTCAAAAATTGAAGATATAAAATATAATGTAATCAAGAAGAGACCTGTGCATAAAAAATCTGAATATGCTATGCTCATGTTAAAAGCGTTATTTACAAAAATATGATGGATCAATCAAAACAAATATCAAAGGAAAGTAAGAGCAGTTTTTATTATGCTTTTAGTCTGCTGCCTCCGGAAAAGCGCGACGCAATGAACACGGTTTACGCTTTCTGCCGCAGAACTGATGATATTGTAGATAACGAACACGACTCCGAGCAGCATAAATTCGATAAGCTAACAAAATGGAGAATTGAGCTTGAGAAAAGTCTTGTCGGTTCTTCCGAATATAATTTATTCAATAAACTTGCTACAATTATTCAGCAGTTCAACATTCCGCTTGAGCCATTCTTTGAACTCATAAAAGGAATGGAGATGGACATTCAGCAGAATCGTTATTCGGGTCTTGATGATTTACTAAAATATTGTTACAGAGTCGCATCAACCGTCGGATTAATGTGCATAGAAATATTTGGTTATAAAAACCAGTCGGCAAAAAATTATGCGGTGAATTTGGGCGTAGCTATGCAGTTGACTAATATTTTGCGAGACGTAAAAAAGGATGCTCTTCAAGGTAGAATTTATATTCCGCAAAATGACATGAAGCATTTTAATTACAGCGAGAGCGACCTTAATAACAATTTGTATAACGAAAATTTTGTGTCTCTTATGAAGCATGAAGGCGAAATTGCTAAACAGTATTTTCAAAGAGCAAACGATTCGCTCTGCTTCGAAGATAAGCCTTCGATGTTCGCTGCCAGGGCGATGCAGCATATTTATTACAAATTGCTGAAACGTTTAGAAACTCAAAATTATGACGTCCTAAACCGCGATATAAACGTGTCCAAAGTCGAAAAGGTTTCAATTGCAGTCGGCGTGTGGGCAAAGTATAATCTTGTGTATTGACCCTTCCGTTTCAATCGCCTAAATTACTGCTATGAAAAATCGAATTACGGTATGAGCAAAATTGTTGTTATTGGCGGAGGATTAGCAGGACTTTCTGCGGCGGTTTATCTTAGCGCTGAACATCAAGTTCTTCTGCTGGAGTCATCACCAAAGTTGGGCGGTAGAACGTATTCATTTGTCGAAAATAAAACCGGCAGCACAATTGATAATGGGCAGCATTTGATGATGGGCTGTTATAAATACACGCTCGATTTTCTTAAACAAATCGAGTCTGAAAAAAATATTGAAGTGTTTGAAAACCTGGATATCAATTTCGTTAAAAACGATTCAACACAATACAAACTTAGCTCCGGCAATTATTTTTATCCACTCAATCTGTTGTCATCAATTCTTAATTACTCTGCCGTCAATTTATATGATAGAATCTCATTAATAAAATTTATTCTAAAAATAAAATTCACAAAAAATTCCTATCTGAAAAACAAAACTGTAAAAGAGTGGCTCCTCGATAAAAAGCAGTCAAATCAAAGTATTATTTCGCTTTGGGAAATCCTGGTAATAGCAACAATGAACACTACACTCGAAAAAGCTTCAGCCTTATTGTTCAAGATTGTGCTAAAGGAGATATTCCTTGGTGGAAAGAAATCATCAAACATTATTTTACCTCGGACTGGTTTGAGTGAGTTATTCTGTGAACCGGCTAAAATATTTATCGAAAAAAATAACTGTAGAATTCTAACATCCGAACGAGTAAGAAGAATCGAATTTGATGGAGATAATGCAATAAAAATTATTGCGAATAAAAATTGTTATGATGATTTTGACTACGTTATTTCTGCGGTGCCTTTTCATGCACTAAATAATATTCAGATGAACACATCTGAGACCAATAACTATCCTCGTTTGGAGCATTCTCCGATTCTGAATATTTTTATTTGGTTGGATAATAACCCATTCAAAGAGAGGATTTACGGACTAATCGATTCCCCAATTCATTGGATATTCAACCATGGCGAATATCTCTCAATCACAATTAGCGCGGCAAATGAATATATGGCGATGAAAGAAGACGAAATTCTCGATTTTACCTATTCGCAAATAGAAAAATATTTTCCTATATTCAATAGAAAATTTGCTCGCTATTGTAAAATCATTAAAGAAAAAAGAGCAACTTTTACTCCGTCTATTTTATCGATAGATGAGAGGCAGTTTTTCAATTCAGGTTTCAAAAATGTTGTATTTGCTGGAGACTGGACTAATACAGGTCTACCATCAACAATTGAAGGAGCTGTAAAAAGCGGTTTTTTTGCGGCTAAAAAGATCACTTAATCTAATTTAAAACTAATTCGCGAGGGGCGAAATGTCACAATTGAA
>JAHJTX010000128.1 GCA_018829545.1 Bacteroidota bacterium
TTAATCATTCCGCAGAGACGTTCAGTTTAACGTCTCTGCGAAATTTAAAATCAATACTTATACTTCAGCCACTTTATTACTTCTCGCCATGTCGGTTTTTTGCCTGTTCGTAAAATTCCAACTCTATAGATTTTTCCGGCAAGAGGGAAGATTGCAAATATTGTAGCGATGTTTACAATCACGGAAACAATCAATTCCCAAATAGGAACTTCCACGAGTGTTAATCTTCCAGGCATCACAATTATCGATGCAAACGGAGACATCGAAGCGACATACGCAACCGGATTGGACGGGTTTTTCATCATCGATACTCCGATAAAGAACGGAAAGATAATCAACATCATTATGGGCCACATACCGGATTGAGCTTCCTGTGCGTTTTCAAAAATTGCGCCGACTGTTGCGAACAGACCAAGAAAAACAAGCAAGCCTAAAAAGAAATTGAACAATAAATACCCTAATTGCGCCAGAGTAAAATCAAATGCCATTTCCGGCGGAAGCGCAAACCACGCTGTGGAAATAACCGCAACAACCGGCAGAAGCCAGATTGCCATTTGAATTGTGCCCGTAACTGCGGCGCCAATTATTTTGCCTATCATCAATTCTGTGCTGCTTACCGATGAAAGAAGAACTTCAACTATGCGGTTATTTTTTTCTTCCTGAACTGACTGCATTGTCATCTGTCCCATCATCAGCAGACTGATGTATAAAAGAAAAATAAAAAGATACGCCAACACAAGATTGCCATATCCCTGCTCTTCGAAGGAATCTTCTTTTGAAACCTTGAATCCCGCCAGATCAATTCCTTTCCTCGCAAAGCCGAGCTCTTCCTTCGAAAGATTTTTTTCTTTAAAATATTCGCTTGTTAAAACTCTGTTGATTGGCCATTCAATCTTTTCGGAAACGGTTAGGTTCTTAGGCGTTTTAGAATAGTATTCAATTTTTTTGTCGCTCAAAGCTGTTAACGGAACAAACACTACGCCTGTCAAACTTTCATCGATAATATCGGTTTTACGAACACGCAAATAATTTTCAATTTCCGCTTTTGGCATAACATTATACATAAAAGTGTAGCTGGTATCCTTTGCATATTCTGTTTCTGCAAATTCGTTCTCGAGCAGAGCGCTCAAGTCAATAGTTTCTGTAATAATTTCAATTTTAGTGTTGCTGTCTCCAGCGTAATCCATTATCCACGCCTGAAAGCCGATGAACACAAACATCAGAACCGGAAGCATTACGGTCATAATAATAAACGCTTTTGAAAGGAGCTTTTCTCTTAACTCGCGTTTAATAATTGCAAGAGTTCTAAAATTAAGCATGAGCCGCCTCCTTCCCGTTATTATCAACTTCTTTGCCTGCTAATTCAACAAAAACTTCTTGAAGCGAAATATCGTTGGCGTCGAATTTTTTGATTTCAACGTTCTTTTCAACAAGCAAACGCAAAAGCTCTTGGGTTTGAGAAGCTTCTTTAACTCTGATTCCCGTTGAATTACCGAATTCCGTAATCTTTTCGATTAGTGGACTTCCCTTTAAAAACGAAATATCGCCAGAGTGAGTCAGCGTAATATTTCTTTGTCCAAATTTGGATTTTATATTTTGAAGTGAGTCGTTCATTATAACTTTTCCGTGATCAATCATTGCTATATGATCGCTCATCTTTTCGGCGAAGTCCATGAAGTGAGTAGAAAGTATAATTACTTTACCTTCCTGCTTTTTTTCCATAATGATTTCTCTTAACAGATTTGTGTTTATCGGATCGAGCCCGGAAAAAGGTTCGTCCAATATTATAAAATCAGGATCGTGCAGAACCGCAGTAATGAACTGAATTTTCTGCTGATTACCTTTGGACAGATCTTCGATCTTGGAATATTTTCTGTCGTCAAGTTCAAACCGTTTCAAATACCGGCGGGCTTTCTTTTCCAAATCCCTTCCGCTTTTTCCTTTTATCTCTGCGAAGTAAAGAAGAGTTTCGAGGACTTTCATTTTTTTATACAGCCCTCTTTCTTCGGGCAGGTAACCGACTCTGCTTTTGAACTCATTATCGATTTTTGCTCCCCGCAGAATCACTTCGCCTTCGTCGGGCATATAAATATTCATCATCATTCTGATGGTAGTAGTTTTTCCGGCTCCGTTTCTTCCTATTAGTCCGAATACAGAACCTTCGGGGACTTGAAAACTTGCTTTGTCCACAGCCTTAACTTCCCCGAAATTCTTGGATAAGTTTCTGATTTCTAGTGCGTACATAAATTTCCCTTAATTTTAAATTCTATTCAATAAAGTCTACCAAATTTTCACGAGTTTGTCTTCGCTGCGTCGCATTTGTTCTCCATCTTTAACATCGAATGCAGAAAAGAATTCCGGCATATTGCTTAACGGTCCAAGCACTCTGTATTTTC
This sequence comes from Bacteroidota bacterium, assembly GCA_018829545.1. Lineage (GTDB taxonomy): Bacteria > Bacteroidota > Ignavibacteria > Ignavibacteriales > Melioribacteraceae > JAHJTX01. The sequence goes on from JAHJTX010000128.1 coordinate 2,397, forward strand.
CCGGAGAGTGAACATCTGTTTTTAATCTTAACTTTAGCGCGTCCTCGCGTATGTTGTTCCTCCACACCTGCGCCCACGAAAGGAAAAATCTCTGCGCTGGAGAAAAGCCGTCAATCATTTTATTGTTTTTATACTGTTCAGTTTTTTTGAATGCATTATAGGCTATGGTCAGACCGCCAATATCTCCAATGTTTTCGCCGAGAGTTAAAGCGCCGTCAATAAAAAACGAATCAAGCGGTTGGAATTCATTGTATTGATCGATCATAACCTGAGCGCGCGCTTTAAATTTTTCAGCGTCTTCAACTGTCCACCAATCGCGGATGTTTCCGTCTGCATCGTATTGTCTTCCCTGATCGTCGAAACCGTGAGTAATTTCGTGACCGATTACAGCGCCCATTGCTCCGTAATTAATTGCGTCATCTACTTCAACATCGTAAAAAGGAAATTGAAGAATCGCCGCTGGAAAAACTATTTCATTCCGTGTGGGACTGTAATACGCATTAACGGTCTGCGGAGTCATTCCCCACTCCCACTTTCTAACGGGCTTATTGATTTTTGACATGCTCTCATTGTGATCGAAGTAGTTCGAATTAAATATATTTTGCAAATATGAGTTGCCGCTAATTTGCAGGTCTGAATAATCCCGCCACTTATCAGGGTAACCTATTTTAACGCCGAATCCTTTTAATTTTTTAAGCGCTTCAACTTTGGTTTCATCGCTCATCCAGTCAAGACCCGTTATGCTTTCTTCCATAGAAACAGTAAGGTTATCAACGATTGTTTTAGCCTTTTCTTTTGCCTCGGGTGGAAAATATTTTTCAACGTACAATTGCCCAACAACTTCGCCCAAAGCGCCGTTAGTTGAGTTAAGCACTCTTTTCCATCTAGGTTGAATTACTTTTGATCCATTCAAAAACTTGCCGGTGAATTCAAAACGCTCATTTACAAAATCCGAACTAAGATAATCTGCGTTTGATCGGAGAAGGGTCCAGGTCAAGTAGCACTTCCAAACCTCAAGAGGAGTGTCGTTTATCATCTTTGCTGCTTCATCTAAAAATTTGGGCTGACCGATATTGATGCTTCCAGGATTATCTGCTTCTATTTCGCTTAAATAATTTTCCCAATCTAATCCGGGAGTATTCTTTTTCAAATCATCAACAGTAAGTTTGTTGTATGTTAAATTCGGATTTCTATTTTCCAAACGAGTGTTTGAAGCTTTCGCCAATCTTGTTTCAAAATCCACAACCTTATCAGCCTCTTCCGCGGCATCTAATTTATTCAGCCCAAGAAGCATGAACATATTGTCGAGGTGCTTAACGTATTTGTCGCGTATTTCTTTCGAACGAGTATCGTTATTTAAGTAGTAGTCTCTATCTGGTAGACCAAGACCTCCCTGCCATATTGTTGCAATAACCATTTCGCTGTTTTTTGCATCTACTGTGGAAAAGAAAAAGAACAGAGGGGATGCGCTGTATTTGTGCATGTGCGCAATTTCTTTGATAAGGTCTCCCTTTGTTTGTATCCGCTCAATTCTATCAAGCTCAGATTTAAGCGGGGCAATTCCTTCTGCGTCAATTTTTGCAGAATCCAGACCGGCTTTATAAAAATCGCCAACCTTTTGAGACATCGATCCTTCCGCGCCTCTATTCTGCGATGCCTCCAGAACTAATGTTTGTACTTGATCGTTCGTCAGCTCGCGCAAAATGGTAAACGTTGCCCATATGCTTTGATCATCGGGGATTGGATTTTGCACAAGCCATTCTCCGTTTGCATAGTGATAAAAATCTTCCTGCGGTTTTATGGATGCGTCCAAATTGGTTGTTTCAAAACCTTTTTTAGAGGCGCATCCCACAACGAATAGAGCCGCTGTAATTAAACAGATTAGATAAAAAAAGCGCTTCATTATTTATTCCCTTTGTTATTAAAAATCGATTTTTTAGACGGAGGGTAAAGATAATTGTTTTGAACATTTTGAATGAGATTTTTTTCGTTGCCATGATAAATTTCATTTTTTTGTATGTTTGCGGTCATATTTATAAAGGATAATTATTTTATGCAAATTGCTTTTGTTGCAAGCGAAGCTATTCCCTATGCTAAAACCGGCGGACTAGCAGATGTTTCCGGCGCTCTACCGCGAGAACTTGAAAAGTGCGGGCATAAAGTAAAATTGTTTCTTCCAAAATATTATTCAATTAACGAGCAGCATTTCTCTCTTATTTATATGGATTCGCTAGGTGAAATTCCAGTAAGAGTGAATCATACTGCTCACAATATTACCGTTTACAAAGGGAAACTGCCGCAATCCGTAGTTGAAGTATATTTTATTAATTGTCCCCATTTTTTTCATAGACACTCTCTGTACACAAACGATCACGATGAAGATGAACGATTTCTGCTTTTCAACAAAGCTGTAATCGAAACGATTCAACGCCTTTCCTGGAAACCCGACATCATTCATTGCAACGATTGGCAGACCGGGCTGATTCCTTTGTTGATCAAAGAAAATTATTCTTGGGATATATTGTTCAACGGCGTATCAACCGTGTTTACTATTCACAATATCGGCTATCAAGGTTTGTTTAAAAAGGAAACTGCTCACAAA
>JAHJTX010000012.1 GCA_018829545.1 Bacteroidota bacterium
TAATGAATATCGAACAAGGAATTTCGAACAATGAAGTTGAAATACAGATTGCTTTCACTTCGAAATTCATTATTCCTTGTTCAATATTCGATATTCAATTATCGTTAACATGTTATTACTAACGACTCTCTAAGAGCCTATCAGGTAAATGAAATCTATGCTCAAATTCTATTCATTCTTAGGCATTTAGGACACCTCAGAATTTAAACACATACAGTTAACTAGGGTCTCCTCAAACTGCTGTAACTTGTTAAAAAATAATGAGATATGAGAAAATAGCTTAACATCTCAATAAGTTGAGGTAACTCTCATTATCTTTTAATAAATCGAGGTGCATTCCGAAGGACAATATAGTAAATTTAGACTATGGAATTGGAAGTTAAATATCAAGGTATTGTTGCTACGACAGAACACGTTGTATTTATCAAGAAACTCATCAGGGAAAATCCCAATGATAGCAGACGCGCCTTATCCCAAAAATTATGTATTGCATTGAATTGGATTCAACCCAATGGCGTTTTGCGGGATATGGTTTGTAGAGGGTTTATGCTCAAGCTTGAATCAGCGGGATATATAAAGTTACCGGAGAAGAAATGCAATCCAAACAATCCTTTAACCAATCGAAAGCCCCCGAAAAAAATAGAGGTTGATCAAAAACTTATCGTTAGCAGGTTATCAGAAATAAAACCGCTTGAAATCCGTCAGGTCAGAGGCACGTCTGAAGAGAAGTTTTATAATAGTTTGATGTCATGATTTTCGCTGATAAATAGTTCTCCAATCATATAAAGAACTGCTGCGCCCGAAATCAAAACGCGATTGTTTTCAAGATTTTTCAAAAATAACTCACCGCTTCTCTTAGAAACCTGCAATGCATGAAGCTCTGTTTTATTCAATCTATTCGACCAATATGGCGTAAGCAGAGTGTGAGCATACCCAGTTACGGGGTCTTCGTCAATTCCGGCGGACGGTACAAAATAACGCGAAACAAAATCAACTTCATTACCAGGCGCAGTGATGATTAATCCGTCTGCATCAATTTCAGCGAGAGCTTTTAAGTCCGGCTTCATTGTGCGGATTTCATCTTCAGAATTAAACACTGCAACAAAAGATTGATTGAAGAGAACTTCCAATGGTTTTATCGGGAGCAATTTTAATAATTCATCCGGCGGCTCTATGACTGCAGGAACATTTGCCGGGAAGTTCAAAGAAATTAATTCGCCTTCACGCGTAATTATAAGTTCGCCGCTTTTTGACTGAAACCTAATCTCATTTAATTGCGGTTCGATGTAATTAAAAATCACAAATGAACTTGCTAATGTTGCGTGTCCGCAAAGTGGAACTTCAATAGCAGGCGTGAACCAGCGAATGTGATAATGCTTTTCTTCCTTTACAAAAAAAGCCGTTTCAGAAAGATTATTTTCGAGAGCGATTTTCTGCATTGTATCATAGTCGAGCCAGCTTTCCAGTGGAATAACTGCTGCGGGATTTCCGCGAAACAACTCTTTTGTAAATGCATCTACTTGATAGATCTTGAATTTCATTTTTTGCATCCTTTGTTTTGTAACGCTGTCCACTCTGGTTTTAGCAATCCGTAAACCAAAATGTCATCGTAATTGCCGTTGACATATTTTGCCTCTCGCAGAGTTCCCTCTAACTTAAATCCAAATTTTTCAACGAGTCTTGAAGAAGGTTTGTTTGCCTTTATAACTTCCGCTTCGAGTCTGTGCAAGTTCATTGTATGAAATGCATAGTCGATGATTCTTTCTATTGCTTCTCCGGCAAAACCCTTGTTTTGAAATTCAGGGAGAATCATTATGCTTAACTCAGCTTTTCTGTTGAACCATTTTATATCTTTTATTCTCGTTTCGCCAACAAGCTCATCACTCAATTCAATTCGGAAAATTACTTCTTCTTCGGATAAATTTTTATGCAGTCTTCTTTCGGACATATACTTTAGCTGCTCGTAACTTTCGAAAAGATTCTGCAAATCCTTATCATCTTTTTCTGCTGTGCGGAGACTGAGATTTTTAGTTTTAATTTTCATCTTTGCCGAAGTACATTTGTTTGTGATTAAAAGGAACGAGCGCAGCAATTACGCCGGAAGCGTATAATTCTTTTCTATCCATAACGCCGTTTGTAAAAAAGCCTATTGCGCCCATTTTTTGTTTTGTGTTTTCTTCCTGCATTATTTCGTCCATTACAATTCCAAGCTCTTCTCGATTGAGTAATTTGGCAGTTACTTTTTCCGGCAATTCAAAATGTGCGGATGTGCCAAATGACGAATGACCAAATTTATCAATAATGCTAACACATCCAAATGCAAACCATTTACCGAAAGCCTCAGCGATTCCGCCTTCGATGCCGACAAAATAATCCGCGCCAAGATTTTCTTTGCGGTTGATCTCTACCAATGATGTGGATCTGCTTAAAGCGCCGGAATATGTTTCGTCGTTTATCGGCTGATCCGGAACGTTGGAATTTACATCAACGCCAATGATTTCGATTTCATTAAAGTATTTTGAAAAAGCATCGCGCACGCTTTCCAGTTTTACAGGATTTTTTGAACCCACGAGTATTTTCATAATAAAATATTTTAAATAACTATTGTTGCAATTCTTTCTGCCACGAAGGCACTAAGACACAAAGTTTAGAAAACCGTCTTTCCTCGTGTCTTTGAGACTTTGCGGCGTCTTCTCTTTAAAGTTTAATAACACCGTTTTTCTTGGTGTCTTGGCTCCTTTGCGGCGACTATGTTTTCCCGAATAATATTTTCAATGCAGTGGGTATTCTTTTAGCCCAAGCGGCTTCATTATGCTCGGCTTCTTTATCGAGAATCCAAAACAAATCTTTCTCATATTCAAATCCCTTTTCTTTAAGGGTTTTCAACATATCGTCAATTCCGGGCTGGAGTCTCTCTTCAAGACCAATTCCGCCGTTATCAATGTAAATCAATATTACCTTCTTATCATCGCTGTATTCATTTACAGCCCTAACATAATCAATATTGCCGATTTTAAACGCGGGCGACATGCAAATTGCTTTTGAAAAAACGTGTGTGTACTCCCAAACCATCATAAGCGAAATTATTCCGCCCATGGATGAACCGCCGACAGCCGTGTTTTTTCTATCGGGCAATGTTCTGTAATTGGCATCAATCATCGGCTTGATCTTTTCGGTAATAAGTTTCATATATGCTTCTCCATTTGGGGAGGGAGAATAATCTTCGCCTCTTTCGTTGGTATTATTAATTCCCACGATAATTATAGATTCAATCTCACCCTTTCGTATCAAACTATCTGCAATCTCATCAATCTGCCAGTCAACGCCAAAATATGATGTTGAGGGGTCAACTATATTCTGTCCATCGTGCATGTAAAGCACGGGAAAACGTTTTTGAGAGTTTTCGTTGTAATCCGGCGGAAGCCATACAATCACATCTCTTGGAAGAATTCCTTCTCCTTCAATATTTTTATGGTATTTCACAGATCCTGTTATTTGTCCTTTAAAAGAATTTATAACACTTAGTTCATTACGCCAAAATTTGATTTTAAAAACAAGAGACGAATCGCCCTTAACATTAACAACATAGTTGCCGGGCACTTCGCCCTTTTCTGTCAAAGCTTCTTTCTGCCAGCTTCCTTTTGTGAATTTGAACTCAAGAATTTCCCCGCCGCTAAATGCAAATGATTTTTGAAATGTTGAATCGTCAATCTTGTTTAACTCGATTTCTGACGGATTCCAATTTCCCAAATACGGATGACTTCCGGTGATAAACACTTTTTGGGAATCGGCGGCAGAGTTTGAAATAACCGTGACTGATATTTTGTGCTGGGCGGAGATTGTATTAGAGAGTAAGATTATGATTATGATTAAGATTAAGAAGTAACAAAAAGAATGAGATTTTGTGCTTTTCATAGTGGCTCAAAAATTGAATTATAAGTAATAAAAAATATTGATAAAAACTGAGTTATAAAAATAGGTAAAAAAAGGACTTGACTTTTAAACTAATTTAAATATTTTAGCAGGTAGCTTTTGCGAGGAGTAAAATGAAAGCATTTTTTTCTTTTTCTGCGGTATTTCTTCTATTCTTAAATCAAGTAGTTTCTCAGGAAAGAGGCATTCTTAAACCTGACGGCGAAATAATTAATATCTCCAATTCAATTCCAATTAAAGACGCAGTGCAAAAAATTGATCCGAATAGTGCGAATATTTTTCATGTTTTCGAAAAATCTGCGCTTTCAGCAATAGACACGCTTGCGTATGCTTTTGACTACATTTCATGGAGCGTAAATTTTGGATTTTTTAGTCAAGACGTTATGCTTACGTGGTATCAAGCTCCCGCCGATCTTACGATCAAAGCGGCAGGCTTTTCATGCAGCGATACATCTGCTAATGCCAGCGGGGCAAGTTTAGGTTTACGGCTGATTAAATTGAATTGGACGGCAGAGCTTTTGTCCTCAATTTCAACTACGTATATGGGTTACTATCCATCGCAAGGAGACGGTTACAATAACGCAGATTATTTTGGCGAGAATGCAACCGGAGATTGGATAGATTCAACCGGTGGGAAATATCCGCTTCCTCCATGGGCGCATGCGGATTATGATCTTTGGAGCAATAGTAAAAAGGGAGTTCCCATTATTCCGGAATTACAAGACGGCGCATCTAATTACCAATGGATTGAAATGAATCAGCTTGGTTATGAACCAACGATAAACAAGGGTGAAGTCTTTGCAATTGTGGTTGAGCACAATGGGACAAAATTAAACGAAGACCGTTTTGGGCTTTATTCATCAAGGGAAGGTAATTTCCCATCATGGAAATATTATGAGAATGGCAGATTCGATTCTGCAAATCCTGGTTGGTGGGTAAGAGAATACACTTTTGATATGGCTGTTATAGTTGATCTAACTGGCGATATAGCGCCGGAGATAAAAACGCTCGATTTGTTAATTTCTACAATTTCAAAGGGACCATTTCCGGTTTGTGCACAAATTACTGATCGAAATCCTTCCGGCGGCGAAAGCGATGTTTCATCAGCCGAGATAGTCTCCGTGATTGGCGGAGCGGACACAACCAGAACTTCAATGACTTCAGACGGGTCCACTTATTGCGGTCAAATACCCCAAGTCTCAAACATTGTAAATCAATCAACAATAATTGAATATTGGATAGAGGCTGTTGATATCAACGGAAACAAATCAAAATCAGTTGTTAACAACTTCGTAATATTTTTACCGAATCAGAACAATGAGACTCTATTTATTCTAAAATTTGAAAAAGAAGATTATTCCGCTGAATTATTGCGCTTATATTTAGCTGGCGATAATAATTTATCGGAGGCGGATTTTTGGCATTTCGAAGAACCGGAGAAAGAACTGCTTGAATATTACAGTGTGATTTATTGGATTGAAAGGGGCGGTATAGGCTGGAACGAACCATATTGGAATAAATACCGCGAATGGTTAAACAAAAACAGCAGCAGTGTATTGGCTTTTATTGGAGATGAATTTCTTTTCGGAATGCCTTATAGTTGGGATATGGATTTCATTAAAGGAAGTTTTCAATACGACATTTTGGGAATGACTACAGACTATATGGATGTGAATTACAGTGGAACTATAGATTATCCAGGATATACAATACCAATTATGAAACCTATAGAAAACTCAATACTCGGAGATGAGTTATTCAAAGCAGTTGCTCAATCGGGAGCGGATACTTTGTTTTATAATTCGGCACTTCTATTCGGAAACACACCTTTTCTTGACGGTTATGAAATATGGGACGGCGAACCATTCATAACCGGAACCGGTTGGGATGGAACAGAATACATTTGCGGGCACAATAGAATTTACGGCAACAATAATCATGTTGTTGTAATGACGTTTGATCCGCTGAGTTTGATAGACAACAAAGGTTATTGGTGGGGCAACACGGATTTAACTCCGCTGCATCAAGTTCAAACAAAAATTATTGATAAAATTGTAAGTGCGGAAAAACCATCCTCAATTCCCGAGAAGTTTTCTCTGTCTCAAAATTATCCGAATCCGTTTAATCCGAGCACAGTTATAAAGTTTCAAGTTCCAAGCAACAAGTTCATCAAGCTGCAAGTCTTTGATATGCTCGGAAGAGAAATCCGCGTACTTGTAAATGGAGTACACAAGCCCGGAAATTACACAGTTGAATTCAATGCGGATGGATTATCATCCGGTGTTTATTTTTACACACTGAATGCCGGTGAATTTAAGGAAACAAAGAAAATGATTTTACTCAGATGATTGAGTTAAATAAGTAATAGCAATCAGAGGTCACAATGAAGACCGGAATTTTAATTTTTGCATTTATATTTTTTGCGAGCGGTTATATTCTCTCTCAGGAAAGAGGCATTCTCAAACCTGACGGCGAAATAATTAATATTCCAATCTCAAAATCAATTGAGGAAGCTGTTCAACAAACCAACAAAAGCACTGCGCATATCTTTCATGGAATCAATGAATCTGCTTTGAGCACTCTCGATACGTTATATTACTGGAAAAAAAGGGGGGACCTGTGGAACACTGATTTTGGGTTCTTTGGTCAGGATGCCATGCTCACATGGTTTAAGGCTCCGGCAGATTTAATTATAAAAGCAGCCGGATTCTCTTGCAGCGATGATTCGGGGGCAAAAAACGGAGCAGATGTGGGCATTAGACTTATTAAATTGAATTGCTCGGCAGAGCTTTTGGCCTCAATTTCAACTACGTATATGGGTTACTATCCATCGCAAGGAGACGGTTACAATAACGCAGATTATTTTGGCGAGAATGCAACCGGAGATTGGATAGATTCAACCGGTGGGAAATATCCGCTTCCGCCGTGGGCGCATGAAGATTACGATCTTTGGAGTAATGATAAAAAGGGTTTTTCTGTAGTTCCGAAACTGCAAAACAATTATACTACCTACCAATGGGTAGAAATGAATCAGCTTGGGAACGAACCTCAGGTTAAAAGAGGAGAAGTGTTTGCTATTGTAATTGAGCATTATGGAAAAAGAATGGGCGAAGACCGATTTGGAATATTTGCAGACAATACGATTAGTGTTCCATCGTGGAAGTACTATGAGAATGGAAGAAATAATGATGGCAAAAGTCCTGGATGGTGGATTAGAAAATATACTTTTGATATGGCCGTATTTGTTGATCTAACAGGCAATAACCCACCTGCAATACAAAACATTGGTTCCGCGCCTGTTACATACTTAAACAATCCGCTTACAGTATATGCTGACATTGTGGACGATAATTTTTCTGGTGGTCCGGTTGGAGTTGAAGAAGCTTTCCTTAATGTTCTTCTTACCGAGACAGACACATTAACTTTTCAAATGATTAAAACTGATAACGAGGGCAATGAGTGGAGAGCAACCATACCGGATTTAACCGTCCATTTTGACCGCACAACAAAATTTCATTATTACATTGAAGCAATTGACGTGACCGGAAATTTTACAAAATCAAAATTGCAGACAGCCTCAGTGTTTTTCCCGAGCAAAAACGCGAAAACACTGTTTGTTATTGGACTAAAGGACGAACTGACAAACGATTTGGCTCAATTATATCAAACGCCTGTTGTTTATGATAAATGTGATTTTTGGAGTTATGGTTATTCGGAACCAGATTTGGAAGTATTAGAAAACTATCAATTTGTTTTTTTCAGTAGTGTGAATTATTCTCTTGTTAATTATTCGTCCTTATGGAACTGTAAACTCTGGCTCGATAAAAACAGCAACTCCGTTTTAGCTATAATGGGTGATGAATGGATAGCTGAATTACTTAGCTGCTATGGGGATAACATTTTCCAGCCTGGCGAACTTCCTTACGACTTACTCGGATTAACTCAAATTTACATAGAGATCGGATATTCACCTAGCGGGATGGAATTTATTCCGCCTGTAATGCCAATTCAATATTCTCTTTTGGGCGGTGAATTGTACGAGGCGGTTAAGAATTCGGGTGCAGACACACTCTATTATAACCCAACTTTAATTTTTGGGAATCCTATTTATAATGATGCCTACAAAAACCATGATGGCGAAGTATTCTTTAAGGCAATTGGAATTGACAGTAGCGTTTATATCTGCGGACACAATAGAATTTACGGCAATAATAATCATGTTGTTGTAATGACGTTTGATCCGCTGAGTTTGATAGACAACAAAGGTTATTGGTGGGGCAACACGGATTTAACTCCGCTGCATCAAGTCCAAACAAAAATTATTGATAAAATTCTCAGCGCAGAAGAATCATCCTCAATTCCCGAGAAGTTTTCTCTATCTCAAAATTATCCGAATCCGTTTAATCCGAGCACAACAATAAAATATTCAATTCCGATCGTAGAGACTGGGCATGCCCCGTCTTTACAAGTCCGCATAATTGCGTTTGACATACTCGGTCAAGAAATCCGCACGCTCGTAAACGGAGAACACAAGCCCGGAAATTACACAGTTGAATTCAATGCGGATGGATTATCA
>JAHJTX010000129.1 GCA_018829545.1 Bacteroidota bacterium
AATATTTAGTCGGAAATCAAACCGATATCACGTGGAATAATAGTTCATCGATTTCGCAGGTAAATTTGGAATATTCTACAAACAGCGGCACGGACTGGATATCCATTCAATCCGGATTAACTGCAAGCGCTCAGAAGTACACTTGGACAATTCCAAATACTACTTCAACAAATGTTTATGTAAGAGTAGCCGACGCAAATAACACCTCGGTTCTTGATGCAAGCGACGATAAATTTACGATTGCAAAACTTGCTGTTACATCTCCAAACGGCGGAAATAAAATTCAAGTCGGGAAAAATTTCCCAATTACGTGGACATCTACAAACGTAACGACAATTAATTTAGATTATTCTACTGATAATGGTTCAACATGGGCGAGCGTTCAGAATAATGTAAATGCCGGACTGGGGATACTTCAATGGGCTGTTCCTAATACTGCATCGTCCAACGCATTATTAAGAATAACTGACGCTTCATCTTCGCTTGTAACCGATAGAAGTGATTCAGCTTTCAGTATTCTTGCAATTGAGTTAACATCGCCAAACGGCGGTGAAAAATATCTTGTAAATAATCAAGTAGATATTAAATGGGCCAACAGTTTATCTATTACAAAAGTTGATCTTGATTATTCTACGAATAACGGCACAAGCTGGATTTCGATTCAAACTAGCATAACCGCAAGTTTGGAAAAATATACGTGGACTATTCCGAACACATCTTCCACAAATATGTTGGTGAGAGTAAAGGATACTGAGAATCCAACGATATTGGATGCAAGCAACAGCATTTTTACAATAGCATCTTTAATTGTTACAAGCCCCAACGGGGGAGAAAAAGTACAGGTTGGAAAAAGCGTTTCTATTACGTGGACTTCTCAAAATGTATCTCTAGTTGATTTACATTATTCACTTGATAACGGCGCTTCGTGGACGAGCATAGCTTCTAACTTAAATGCCGGCGCTGGAATTTATCAATGGACTGTTCCAAATTCACCCTCCTCCAATGCTTTGATAAGGGTTACTGATTCTGCTGTGAATTCAGTTCAAGATCAGAGTGACGCAAAGTTTAATATTTTATCTCTTGCAATTACATCTCCATTGGGTAGTGAAGTATGGGAAGTTGGCGCAACAAAAAACATTACTTGGACACAAAGCGGTATCGGGACTTTAAAAATTCAATACTCATCAAATAATGGTGCGAGTTGGAATTTAATTGATGATTCAGTCAATCCAACATTATTATCAAAGTCGTGGGTATTGCCAAACGCTCCGGGCAGTCAAACATTAGTCAAATTATCAGATAAATCGGATTCGACAATAAGTTCAGTATCCTCTGCATTTACTATTGGCGAAATTACAATTACAGCCCCAACTGCAGGAATTTCATGGAAAGCTGGCACAAGTCAAAATATTAAATGGACAGCTTCCAGTGTAGTATCAACAGTGAATTTGGAATATTCAACCGATGGCGGTTCAAATTGGACGAGTATTAAAACCGGAGTAAGGGGAGATTTAGGCGCTTACAGTTGGACAATTCCTTCCGGTATTTCTACATTGATTGCAAAAGTTAGAGTCAATCATTCTCTTGCTGGTTCAGAAATAAGCACAGAGTCATCATCGTTCACAATTAATTCGCTTGACTTAACAGCTCCGAACGGAGGCGAAATTTGGCAGGCTGGTACTGTGCAAAAAATTACTTGGACAAGTTCTGTTATTACAAATATTAAAATTGATTATTCTACGAATAATGGCACTTCATGGGTAAATATTATTCCTTCAACCAGCGCTTCAAGTGGAAGCTACGATTGGACATTGCCACCTACTCTTTCTTCCGCTCAGGGATTGATTAAAATTTCCGATGCAGCAAACAGCACAGTTAAAGATTCATCTGCCGGAACGATTAAATTTGGCTGGGTTGACTTGACTTCTCCGGCTCAGGATTCAATTTGGCAGTCCACAAAAAATAAAATTATTACATGGACTGCATCTTCAAGCATTAGTACAATTAAGCTAGAATATTCAGATGATGATGGCAGCACATGGCAGGATATAATTTCGGGAGTAGCCGCAGCTAATAATTCTTATACATGGAAAGTTGGCAGCAATCTTAACAGCAGCAATTCAAGAATAAGAATAAGCGATGCCGCTTCATCACTCGCAATAAAAGATATTTCAGATAAATTCAAATTTGTTTATCTCAATCTCACTTCTCCAAATGGCGGTGAAGATTGGCAGGAAGGTTCTTTACATCCAATCACATGGACAGCCGGTAATTTAATTTCGTTAGTTAATATTTATTATAGTACTAATAGCGGAACTAGTTGGAACACAATTGCAAGTTCTGTGAACGCTTCACTCGGCACAAAGGATTGGATAATTCCGGCAGGAACAGCGAGTGCAAATTCTGTCATTAAAATTGAAGACGCTTCAAATATCAAGGTCAATTCATTCAATTCAGAAAAGTTTGTGATCAATTCATTAACTCTTACTGAACCGGTTGCAAATCAAGTAGTTTTAGCCGGTACTACTCTAGCGGTTAAATGGACTTCTGCAAACATTCAGACGGTTAATTTAGAATACACGCTGGATAACGGCGGTACGTGGTCATCAATTGTTTCTTCAGTTGAAGCGTCACCCGGATCATATGATTGGGCAGTGGATAAATCCCTCTCAGCTAGTCAAGCTAGAGTGAGAGTAGTTTCCACAAAAGATAATACTGTTCTCTCCACAAGTTCGGCTTTTGTTATTGAGCAAATCCAACTGACTAGTTTTACAGGCGGCAATTACTATAAATCCGGACAAACTGCAAACATTACTTGGACAAGCTCAAATATCAGCCAGATAAAAATTGAGTATTCCCTAAATAATGGAACTGCGTGGACTACTCTTGCTCCAACTGTAACCGCATCGCCTGGTACTTATGCGTGGAATATTGATCAAAATTTATCTTCAACTCAAACGTTAATTAGAATTTCTGATGCTGCAAATTCTGCCGTCTCTTCTCTAAGCGGGTCCGTATTTGTTGTTGGAACTATTGCGGTCACTTCTCCTAACAACGGCGAATTTATTAATGCAGGAACTTCCTATAATATTACTTGGACGAACAGTAGCTCCGTTTCGAACGTATCAATTGAATACTCAACGGATAACGGAAGTACATGGACATTTGTAATAAACAATACTCCTGCCGATGGTTCGCACTTATGGGATGTTCCGAGTTCTATCTCAACAACTCAAGCGTTAATTAGAATTACCGATGCAGCTTCGGGCAATGCTATCAGTGACGCTAGCGACAATATATTTACTGTTACTTCACTGGTTTTGATTTCTCCGAACGGTGGAGAAAATTACCAAATCGGCTCAGTACAGAATATTACATGGACGCCTCCTGCAAGCGTAAGCAATATCAAAATCGAATATTATTCACATACAAATAAATGGAGTATTATTGCTCCGAGCATAAGCGCCGCACTCGGAACATATTCATGGACAATTCCCAACGATGCAACTGATTCAGCTAAAGTTAGAATTACCTCTATTACTAATCCCACAATTGTCGATCAGAGTAGTGCAATATTCAGAGTTTCGAATGTAAATCTTACAGCACCCGACGGCAACGAAAGATGGCAGGCGGGGACAACACAAGCTATTACCTGGACAAATTCTACAAACGTTTCTTTAGTTGATCTGTATTTTATTAACGGCGCAGTTTCTACTTTGATTAAAGCAGGAGTTACAGCTTCGGCGGGATCATATTCATGGACGGTACCCGATAATGCAACTCAAACAGCAAGAGTAAGAATATTTGATGCAGCTTCGAACAAGAGTGTGAAGGACAGCAGCGCTCTAACATTCATTATTCCGAAATTGGCGGTCACACAACCGGCGTTAGGAGATACATGGCTCGCAGCTTCCTCAAAATTAATTAAATGGCAGAGTTCGGCAGACATTGACAGTATAGATATTGAGTATTCTACAGATAATGGCTCAATTTGGAAATCAATTAAACGGGTGAAAGCTTCGACGCTTCAATATACCTGGACAGTTCCCAGTTCGATAAATTCTTCAAATTCACTTATAAAAGTAACCGATAAAAATTATACTAGTATTACCGGCACAAGTGCAAAGTTTACATTGCTTGCCCCATCATTAACCTTAACTGCACCTAACGGCGGCGAATATTGGCAAATTGGAACTCTAAAAGAAATTAAATGGACTAATTCAACGGATATCAGCAACATTAAAATAGAGCTTTCCCTTGATAATGGAGTTACATATTCGAAAATTGTAACTTCTTCAGTTGCAGCTTCGGATCAAAAATATGAATGGGCAGTTCCAAGTGAAGCTAATACAAATCAAGCTAAAATTAGATTGAGTGATGCCGTTAATACTTTTATACTTGACGAAAGTGATTTCAATTTTACTATTGGCGGATTGAATTTAATTTCTCCAAACGGAGGAGAGAATTGGCAAGCCGGCTCTACAATGGATATTACTTGGGAGAATACCAGCGCGGTTCAGAATGTAAAATTGGGATTTAGTACCGATAGTGGAACTACCTGGACGACAATTCTATCCTCAACCCCAGCGGTAACCGGAAAATATAGTTGGTTAATACCGAATGTTCCAACCGCAAATGGAAAGGTTAGAGTTAGTGATGTTAATTCAACATCAATCTCCGATCAAAGTGAATCAGTATTCCTGGTTAGTCTACTTAAATTAACTGCACCAAACGGCGGTAAGAATTATAAAGTTGGAAGCACGCTGCCGATAACCTGGACCAACAGCAGCAACATAATGAATGTTAATTTGGAATACTCCGCGGATAATGGAGTTAGTTGGAAATCCATTAATTCATCAACTATTACTGCGGCAGATGGCACTTTTAATTGGGTAATACCAAGTGAAGTTTGTTCGGATAAAATGTTAGTGAGAGTTTTGGACGCGCTTTACCCAAATGTAATTGACGCGAGTGATGCTGTATTCAATACTAAAGGATTAACGCTCAGTTCTCCTTCGAGCGGTAATTTGTGGAGAGTTGGAACCACAGAAAAAATTCAATGGGACTATTGCAACATCAGTAAAATTAATATCAAGTATTCAACAAATAATGGTTCGACTTGGCTTAAAATTCAGGATTCAGTTGATGCTACTCTAAAATCACATTCATGGGTAATTCCAAATAATATTTCACAGAATGTATTGGTTGGACTCTACGATATTGCCGACGTAACGATCAGCAGTATATCAAGCAGTTTCCAAATTTATACGCCAACAATTTCATTAACCTCACCGAACGGCGGCGAGAATTGGCAAGCCGGTTCAACAAAATCAATCGTTTGGACAACGCAATTTATAGATAATGTAAAAATTGAATATTCGCTAGATAATGGAGTCACGTACAAAGTAGTAACAGAATCAACTCCTTCCGGACAAACATATTCATGGACGATTCCTGATTCAGTTGAAACTACAAGCAGTATAGTTAAGGTATCGGACGCATCAGAAACTAAACTTAAAGATTCAAGTTTTACGCCGTTTTCCATAGGAAGGCTGGAACTAAAAACTCCAACCGGCGGTGAATATTGGCAGGCGAATACGAAACAAAATATCACTTGGTATGCAAGCGCTTCTATCAGCAAGTTGAAACTTCAGTATTCTTTAAATGGAGGATCAACCTGGTCTAATATTATTGGCGGAACTTCAGTTACAGCTTCCAGCAATACGTTTAGTTGGACCATTCCACAGAATTTATCTTCAAGTATTGCGAAAATTAGAATTGCAAATAGTGCTGATACAAGTATGAAATCAATTTCTTCCGGTATATTTAATCTCGGATGGATTCAGGTAAGCAAACCAATTGTTGGTGAGAATTATCAAAACGCAAAGAAGGTTACCGTTCAATGGACGAACAGCGCGAGCGTTGAAGAAGTTCAGATAGATTTGATTGATATAAAGAAAGGCGTTAATAAAGTAATTAATATTGGCGATACTACAGCGTCGGTCGGTAAATATACTTTTATCATTCCCGATGGAACAATTACAGACTCTGCCGTTGTGCGCTTAAGTGATAATAATTCGGCTTACAGTATTTCAGATTCAAGCGGAATTTTTAGGATAAGCGATTTATCTCTTACGAATCCTGCAGCCGCGGCAAACTGGCAGGCAAGTTCTAAGCAGACGGTAAGGTGGACGCATACGAGCGATATTTCGCTCATCACATTAGAATACAGCACTAATTCCGGAAGCACGTGGGCAACCATGGTTCCTGATTACGATGCAACAAAACTGTCATACGATTGGGATATTCCTGGTACTCTGTCCTCGGAAAAATCAATAGTTCGTATTTACAATTCGAACAATAGAAATATTGCTGATACCAGCGCCGTTTTTAATATTTATCAAAAAGTATTAAGCATTACTTCACCAAACGGAGGAGAATATTTTAATGCCGGCGATACTGCAACCGTTACTTGGAATGTGGATTTCAATACGAATACGCTCAAACTTCAGTACAGTTCGGATAACGGTACAACGTGGGATCAAATATCACCGTCAGTTGCATCCCTCGATAAAAAATTCAAATGGGCTATTCCGAAGAATTTATCTACTAATCAAGGTTTAATTAAAATTATAGATAACGCAGATACCACAAGATTCGATATAAGTGATGCTTCGTTCACTATCGGTTGGATTACAATTACTGAACCTTTGATCGGTGAGAACTTTAGGGCGGGATTAAATAAAGTTATTAAATGGCAGAATAGCGCATCTGTTAGTACTGTAAATATTTATTACACCACCGTTGAAAATCCGGCTGAAACAGATTGGCTTTCAATTCAATTAAATGTTACTGCATCGCTTGGTGAGTTTAATTGGTCACCCATTCCTCAAGTCTCATCAACAAATGCACAGATAAGTATTCGCGATGCTGCATCAAATAAAAAGATTTACGATTTAAGTGATAAGTTTTCCGTAAGTATTCTTGAATTGCTTTCACCTAATGGCGGAGAATTTTGGCAGAGCGGTAAAACAGAAACTGTTACTTGGACGGCGAGCAGCAATCTTACGAATTTACGAATAGAACTCTCAACGGATAACGGCGCTTCTTGGAATTTATTGAAATCGAATGTAGCCGCTTCAGCGGGTACTGCAAGCGTTTCAATTACAGACGGAATTTTATCCGATTCGGCTTTAGTTCGCTTGTACGATCAGGCTTATCCAAGTATTGCGGATACAAGCGATAAAATATTCCCGCTCGGATCGCTAACCCTATTAACTCAAAAAGACGGCGATAGAATTATGCGGGGTAATATTGTCTCAATTCAATGGCAGGGAAGCAGCAATCTTGCGAGAGTTAACATTGAGTATAAAACTAAACCAAACGGCGTGTGGAGACCTATTGAATTAAGATATCCTGCAGATTCGGGTAAATATAATTGGCTGGTGGATGCGCAGGTAACTGATTCGGCGTATTTAAGAATCAGCGATTCGGATAATCCTTCGTTCAAAGATGAGAATACGAAACCGTTTGAAATAGTAAATCTGAAACTTACTTCTTTCAATAGTGCCTATGTCTATCAAACGGGCACGACTCAAGAGATTTCATGGCAGAGTGATTATATTGATTTTATTGCGGTTGAGTACACTAAAGATACCACCCTTACTGCAGATTGGAAGAGGATCGCTCTTCTGCCGGGAGATTCCACGAAAGTAAGCTGGTCTCTTGCAAATCTCGGGGCAAATGACGCAAGCAAATATTATAGAGTTAGAATTAAAGACGTTAGCGACAGTAAAATTTCAGATACAAGCGATAACTTCTTCAGCATTACTTATATACGCCTTTCAGAGCCAAACGGCGGCGGTGGGCAGCAAATCGGCACGCAGTACAAGGTTAAGTGGCAAGTTAGCAGCAGCACTGTTGATAAGATTAATTTGAAAGTGAAATCAACAGAAAGCGGCGATTATACTCTTATTAATAATACTCCGATCACAGCTTCTGATTTGGAATATACCTGGAATATTATTACTCCCGCTACTGGAGATGGAAAATTATTGATTGAAGACGCAAGTAATCCGCATATTTATGATGAAAGCGACAGTGTATTTACCATCAGCGAAATTGTAATCGCTTCGCCGAACGGTGGAGAGAGATATCAAGTTGGCAGATACATGCCGATTAAATGGTCAAGCAAATTTATAAGTAAAGTAAAAATAGAATACAAACTTCAAAAGAATACTGCATGGATTCCGATATCCGGCGCGCAAAATCTTGATGCTTCTTTAGCCGAGTATAAATGGCTGATTAAGGACACTGAAGTAATCGCTTCGAACGAGGTTCGAGTTAGAATTACCGATGCTACATTCTCAACTGTTTACGATACAAGTGAAGCGCAGTTTATAATTGCAAAGTTATCCGTAACTTCGCCTAATAAGCGAATCGCATGGCAGAATAAAACAACGAAAACAATCGAATGGAAATCCGAATTTCTCGATACTGTAAGAATATTAGTAGATCAGGGGAATGGCAATTTAACTCCTATTAGCGGTCCCGTAAGCGCCAAAGATTTGAAGTTTGATTGGGATATACCCGAAAATGTACTCACAAGTGCTGCAAAAATTATTGTGCTTGATTACTTCGATCCAACAATTTCGGATTCGAGCGATGAATCTTTCTTGATTGGAACATTCCCTAAGCTTTCGGTTAAACAAGATTATTTTAGAGACGGTGTTAATCTTCTGCTAAATTTTGATACGCCGAATGAAAATATTGAGTTGGTTGGCGTTCAGTATAAAAAATCGAATTCAACCGTATGGTTCCCTGGAACTACTTCTCTTGCAGAGAGTTATTCATTTGTGGGACCGGTTGCCGATGATACGATTAAGTGGCTGTCTAAATCTCCACTTGCAGATTATGAAGGACCGATTGATATTATTGCAAGCTTCAAATCTGAGTTTAATGTAACCTATCCTGTTCAAATAGACAGCGTTGGAATTGATAATAAAGCTCCTGTATTTAGTGTATCATCATTTTCAATTAAACAAGACCCATATTTATTAGGATGGGATAAAGGAATAGCTAAGTGGACTCAAAGTACTGATTTGAACATGCCTATTACTTATGCATTCACAAGTGACAGCGCATCATTTAATTCAAGATCCACTACGCTTGATTCGTTGGTGTTTAATGATTTAACTTCGTCAACGAGATATAATTTCAACGTTACGGTTTCGGATGCTCTTGGGAATGCTAACACGTATAACAGCTCGCTTCGCACACAATTGATTGCAGACTTTAATAACGATACTGCAGTTGATGTTGTTGACGTAGCTGCCTTTGCGAACTCATGGGGATCTGCAGATTCAACTTTAGGCGCTGACTTTGCTCCTTATCAAGGTAACTTCCCGAATATTAGGGTCAACGGTGATTTTGAGTTGAACATTGGAGACGTTCTGTTCTTTGTTGATGCGTGGTATTATTATAAAACTCAAGGTAGGTTTGCCAAAACAAATCCATTAAATGAAATTCCGTTTACTGATGTTGAACGCAAAACGATGAATTTTGTAAAGGGCAGCAACCAATTTCAATTCCCAATTGATTTGGATACCGATGAGAATCTAATTGCTCATTCAATAGAAATCGCTTTTAATACTTCTTCATTCAGCATAGATTCTCTCGATGTTTCTTTAAGAGAAAATAGAAATCTACTTATGCTGAGTTATATTGATAGCTTGAATGGAAGAGCTTATTTGGAATTTGCAGATCTCGCCGGTAATCTTAATGAAGCTTATAATGTGGCTGCATCATTAAATTATTTCGCGGACACACATAATATCAAAGATTCATTGATGATCAGCGTCCGTTCATTCAATAAAAAATTGAACGAGGTTGTTAATAAATCTACAATCTATACGCTGCAGCAAATTCCTAACAATTTTGTGTTGTACCAGAACTATCCAAATCCATTCAATCCTTCGACTACAATAATGTATGATTTACCTCAAGAAGTTAGGGTGAATATAAAATTGTATGACTTGCTCGGACAGGAAGTTGCGACGATTGTGAATATGGATCAAAAGCCTGGCACACACAAATTGGAAATTGATCTCAGAAAGTTAAATAGCGGATTAGCGTCCGGAGTTTATTACTACAGAATGACCGCTGGTAAATTTGTTAAAACAAAGAAAATGTGATTACTAAAATAGTAAAACATATAACAAGA
>JAHJTX010000130.1 GCA_018829545.1 Bacteroidota bacterium
CTTCGATTGAGCCATACAAGAAAAATTCAACCACTGCCTATTTTGATATTCCGGTAGAAGCAAACGGAGAAACTATTTTAGAATTTACGGTTAGATATACTTACTGATTTTTTCGGCATTGAATAGAACGCTGATTGATTAAGATTTAAAATCATAAAATCTCTGCGGAATTCAACGTACTGTTATAGAGTCAACTTTAGAATACGTATAAACCGTTAAAACGGTTAAAAAATTTTTTGCTAAGTTGCGCTAACCCACGACTTAAGTCGTGAGTTAGCAATAAGTTAAGGTATAAGGGAACCGTTTCAACGGTTTTAATCAATATTACAAATTCACTTTACTCATCTTTGGGGAGTGAACTCATTATTTGCATCAAATTATAATTCAACTTGCAGAGTTACTTTTTCCTCACCGCGCATAACATAAAGTTGTTTTTAAGTGATCATTATGGCTTTCATAATGTTCATAATCAAAATACTCTAATAGATTGGTTGGCAATAATAGACTTAATAACTCTTTCTGAGATTCTATTTTTTTATCCTTTTTTTATCTCTCAATCAATAACTTTTTTTCTTTCTTTGCATAATTATCGTGTGAACCAAAAAATATCCGCTTTGTATCGGTCTCCTCTTTTTGTTCTTGAAACATTGTTTTTGATCACTGAAGTAAAACTATACTTGACGATTGATAGTTCTGTTAAGGATTTGACATATGCTCGTTTTAATAGAATTGTTATATTTCTGTAAAAACTACTTGACTCCGTACCATACTACGTGTATTATATTTGTAGAGACATTTAAAAGGAATTTGAAATGAGTGAATATTTTGTCGGGCAATTAGCCAATCAAGTCGGAATAAACGTAGAGACGGTTCGCTACTATGAGAGGTTAAAATTGCTTCCTAAGCCGAAGCGGAAAGAATCGCGTTACAGAATTTATAGTGAAACGGATTTGAGGCGTTTGTTATTCATTAAATGCGCTAAGGAACTTGGCTTTACTCTTAAAGAAATTAAAGAGTTGTTTGCTTTGAGAATTGATTCCGAAGCAAAGTGCGGAGATGTAAAACATTTGACAGAGCATAAACTAAATGATGTTGATAATAGAATTAGAGATTTGAAAAAAATAAGAAGCGTGCTTGTTAAACTGATTGACCAATGCGTCAACGAAGAAGTATCATCGGATGAATGTCCGATTCTCGAAGTAATAGACCCCAAAATATCATTTACGAAAGGAGGTGATACAAGATGAAACGAAAACTCGCTTTGATTCTGGCTATAGTGGGAATAACAGTGAGTTCCTTTGCCTTCACCGGCGCAAATGCCGATACGGATAATGGAGCTTGCCCACTCAGAGGAACTGCAGCCTGTCCAGAATACCCATCTTGCTGCAAATAATTCAATCGCTCACAGAGGCTCGGAATAATGTCGAGCCTTTTTGAGAATATTATAAAGTGAGATTATTATGAAAACAAATAAATTATTCAGAAACAGCGCGATAGTAACGGCGCTGCTAGCGTCACTTTGCTGCATCACTCCGGTGCTTGCTGTTCTTGGCGGTTTGGGTGGCATTGCCACAACCTTTACGTTCCTCGAACCGCTGCGTCCATATTTAATTGGACTAACAGTTGTTGTTTTGGGTTACGCTTTTTATAAAGCATACAAGCCCCAAAAAGCAAATGATATTGACTGCGCTTGCGAAACAGATGACCTGCCTGCCGGCAAGGCAGGAAAACCTAAATTCATTAATTCAAAAAAGTTTTTATGGATTATCACGGCGATCAGTGCTTTGTTAATAACATTTCCGTATTACTCAAAAGCCATATTTCCCACAACGAATGGAAATGTTGTTATGGTACATTCCGATAACATTGTGAAAGCTGAAATACAAATTGAAGGAATGACTTGCGCCTCTTGCGAAAACTCTGTGGACTATGCACTAAAATCGGAAGCCGGAGTAATCAAAGCAAGTTCTTCTTACAAAACCGGAATTGCGAAAGTGGAATTTGATAAATCAAAAGTAACTGAAGATCGGCTTAAAAAAACTATTGAAGAAAAAGTTGGTTACAATGTAAAAGATATTGAAAGTATAAAAAATTAAAAACTTAGTGCACCTTTGTGATGAACTTAGTGTTTCAAGGAGACAAATAAAAAAGAGAAAAGAGCAAGAGAAGTCCCAAATTTTGAAACCGCTAAATGCGGAATCCCAGAGTAAAGGGATTTTTACGGGATCAGACTCTCACTCTTTTCCGTTTGTCTCAAAAGAAAAATAAGGAAACTTATTCAATATGTCAAAGAACTAATTATATCAAAATACTTGAGATAACTTTACTCAAGTATTTTTCCTTGACTTTTAACGGAATAACTTGTGGTTAACTTTTTTACCACGAAGTAACACCAAGGATTTCACAAAGTAACGCGAAGAAATCTAAAAGAGGAATTCATAATGACTATACAAACACTAAAATTAGAAATCAGCGGAATGACTTGCGATCATTGCGCAAGAACAATCGAAAAGAAATTAGATTTACTTGATGGAATTAAAAACAACAAGGTAAGTTTTACAGAAAAAGAAGGTGTGATAGAGTTTGATTCTTCAAAAGCAGAAAAGGAAGATATAATAAACGCTATCAACTCAACCGGCAATTATAAAGTTAAAGGCGAAAAAAGCATCGAGAGTTCACTTGAAAGTAAATTTGATTTAATAATAATTGGCGGCGGCTCTGCTGCTTTCTCTGCGGCAATTAAAGCAAGTGAGCTTGAGAAAAAAGTTTTGATGATTAACTATGGACTTCCAATCGGCGGCACTTGCGTAAATGTTGGCTGCGTTCCTTCCAAAACATTAATCAGAACGGCAGAACAATTTTATAATGCAAATCATCCAAACTTTACGGGAATAAAACCCGGGAACAATAAAATTGATTTTAAAGAGGTTATCAATCAAAAACGAGAATTGGTTGAGAATCTCAGACAGAAAAAATATATTAACATAATCAGTGATGATCCCAATGTAACATTCTTAAAAGGCAGAGGAATAATTATCGATGGAAATACTGTTGAAGTTGATTCGCAAAAATACTTTGCTGAAAATATTTTAATTGCTACCGGTTCTTCAACATTTATTCCAAATATACCCGGACTAAACCAAACTAAATTTTATACAAACGATTCTCTCTATGAATTAGAAGAACTTCCCGAACACTTGATTGTTATTGGTGGAAGATACATTGCCTTGGAAAATGCACAAATGTTTGAACGGTTGGGCTCGAAGGTTACAATTCTTCAAAGATCGAGCAGAATTCTTCCTTCTGAAATGCCGGACTTAACCGAAACACTTGCTGATTATTTGCGTGAAGAGGGAATGGAAATAAAAACCGGAGTAGAAATAGGATCTGTTTCGGAAGAAAACGGAAGAATAAAAATTAAAGCAAAAGTAAAAGATGTAGAAGAATTAATAGAAGGAACTCATTTATTTATTGCAACCGGCAGAAAAGGAAATACAAACAATCTTGGGTTGGAAGAATTAGGAATTGAAACGCGCAAGAATAGTTTTATCAAGACAAATGAATTTCTTCAAACAAATATTAATAATATTTATTCGGCTGGCGATGTGACCGGCGAATATTTGTTCGTCTATTCTGCCGCTTATGAAGGTTCACTGGCTGTTCAAAATATGTTTGGTGAAAATCAAACTAAAAAAGATTACTCTATTTTTCCATGGGTAATTTTCACTGATCCGCAAGTTGCCGGAGTTGGAATGGATGAAAACCAAGCTTATGAAAATAATATCAATTATGAAGCATCTACTATCCAGCTTACAGATATTCCCCGTTCACTTGCAGCACGAAACACGAGAGGTTTCATCAAACTTATTCGAGATAAAGAGACAGATAAATTAATCGGTGCAAGAATTTTAGCTTCGGAAGGTTCGGAACTGTTGATGGAAATTTCCTTAGCTATTAAATACGGAATCACTGTAAAAGAGTTGAAGCAAATGTTTCATCCATATTTAACATTATCGGAGGGAATAAAAATAACCGCAATTGGTTTTGATAAAGATGTGCACAAGCTTAGCTGCTGTGCGGTTTGATAATTATTTAAACTCTTTGTCAATGGGCGTTTCAGCGATATGATTAACGTAGTTGCTTATAATTTTGTGAGCAACTCCAACAATAACTTCTATCAATTGTTCTTTTGAGTATCCCGCTGATAAAAAAATCTCAACTTCCGCAGGGGATGCAAAGCCTCTTTTTTCAACAACTATTCGTGAGAGGATTCTTAAAGCTTCCAGTGAAGAAAATAGAAAGACAAGTAAAAGCGACATTTTGGAATTCATGTTGAATCCTTTCTGTTATTAGTCTCACTCACAAATTTAAGCAAGCTGACTTAATTCAATAATTTATTCTCCTCAAATGACGGCAGTCCAAACGAGCTTGTCTTCTTTGCGGCTGAATACACTTTAGCGTCGTTGATAAATGTTTTACTCGGTACACAACCTGTGTGTAAACATTTGCCGCCGATTTTGTTTTTCTCTAAAACTGCAACGGATAAACCGGCTCGCTTTGCCGAAGCAGTCACCACTAATCCGCCGGAACCGGCGTCAATTACCGCAATGTCATAATGTTTTTGCATACAATTTATTTCTCCATTAAATAAAAATTAAGAATATTAAAATCATTTACTCATCCGCCCGTTGCAAAACCGGGATAAAGAGTCATTCCACCGTCAATATAAATGCTCGTGCCATTAATATAGTCTGCATAATCGGAAGCGAGCCATGCGGCGGCTCTTCCAATGTTTTCAACTTCGCCAATTCTTTTGTATGGAATTAACTTCATCAATTCATTATAAACTTCCGGCGTTTCCCATGCAGATGTATTAATTGGAGTTCTGATAGTGCCAGGTGCAATACTGTTTACACGAATTCTAAACGGCGCAACTTCTTGTGCTATACTTTTCATCATCAACATAACGCCGCCTTTTGATGCAGCGTAATTAACGTGTCCAGACCACGGAATAACTTCGTGCACTGTACTAATATGAATAATTTTACCGGCAGCGCTAGAAATATTTGGGACAATTCCTCTTTTTTAAAATTCATTCACTGCTTCTCTTGCGCAAAGAAACTGTCCGGCAAGATTAACGTTAATCACAATGTTCCATTGTTCGAAGCGGATGGAATTAAAGCGACAAAAAAATATACTTACTCGGGCAGATACGGACGCAGTTCAAAAGGGAAAGTTGCCGTGACTGTCGAATTTGAAAATTCTGAAAAAAATTCATTGGGCGTTCCATTTCCCAAAGGCAAAATCCGCGTTTATAAA
>JAHJTX010000131.1 GCA_018829545.1 Bacteroidota bacterium
GGCTCGGTCAAAATGCAGATCACCTCCGAGTCCAAGCTGATTATCAATTTATTAGAGGATTAAAGTTTAAACTCTATTTTGAGCGTGTGCGAAAAGGAGGCTTATTAAATGTTGATGATTTTGGATATAACGACGACGTTGACGAGCCTTTTCTTTATGGGTTACTTCGAGAAGATATCTATCTTGGATTAGAAACTCAGTATGAGATTATTCACGAGTTTTTCATAAAAGGAATTTATAAGTATTCCGTCATTACGGATGAAGATAATCTCCGAACTCCGGATTGGATGCTGGGAAAAAATCATAATCTGTCCATTGAGCTTTATTACGGATTGAGATAATTCTTAATAGAGTGTATCCCATTAGTGAATTTCTAAACTGTGAAAAAATTCTTCATTTAACTTCTACATGATGCTGTACATCTTTTTTATTTATCATTAAAAATGCAGTCCATATCCACAAAACAGGCTGTGTTGCAATATCTTTTGAAAATAGGGAAAAGATGAATGCCGCAGCTAGTAGAAACAACAAACGATAATCATATAATAAAACAGCTCTCACTATATTCCAAAACAACCATCCAAATAGAAGTAATCCTATAATCCCATGTTCAATCAATAGTTCTAAAATTATATTATGCGGATATTTCAACCAGTTAAAATCACCGGCAATTTTTTCAGAATTAAAACTTCCAAGCCCGCTTCCTAAAATAAAATCTTTCTCAAAACTTTTTGCTGCTATTTCATAAGCAGATAATCTTGCACTAACCTCTCCTTCATACTTATTTCCAAGTTGAATAAATTCGAACATATTTTCTATTCGTGATGTTTTTGCTTGATCCAGAAATGAACTGTGGATAACTATAACCAACAACGATAAAGACGCAAATAATAGCAATGAAAGTCTCTGTGTACTTGCTCTTTTCTTCTCAGGTCTTACAAATAAGAAAATCAATGGCATGAGTAAAATAACTACTAGATATGCTGCTCGTAAATTTGTGAAATACACTCCGAAGATTAGAATAACTATGATAGAGCCGTTTATAAAAATCTCTTTGAATTTTGTTACTGTAAAATGATTCAATGCAAAGAGTATTGTACACATCCCAAGGAATCTGCCTAATATTACATGGCTCCATCGGAAAAGTTCGAATGAATATGGTGTTTCATAATTAAATGGGTTTAATAACACAACCATAAACGTACTGATAAGACAAATTCCAGCAAGTATATTTGATGAAAAATGGAGGAAATTCTTTTCCTTAAACAATATTACATACATAACCGCAATAATCGCCGGAATATTGCCAATAAAAAATTGTATTATCTTTTGAATCCCAAAATTAGGATTCACAGAAACGTTCCATGAAACAGAAAATTCTAGCGTTATTAGTACAACTGCAAAAATAATATTTCGTGAATTAACGCGTGAAAGCCAGTCATTATAGCGTATATTGTTAAGTCTATAATCAGCTATCATCGCGAATAAAAGCAAAGCGTTGATTACTATTTTTATGAATAATGAATTTGAGGAATAGTTCGAAATCGTTCCAACATTAAGGGAAATTATAAAAATGAGTATCAGCAGGGAATCGATAAATTTTTGTTTCTTTCGTATCATTCAATGCGCCATTATAATTTTTTGATCATACTCCAAAGATATAAATCTTCATATGTTAAAATCTACTTTCTTATTAACGGAATTCATGACGTATAAATTCGATCCATGTGAAATCCATAAAAAAGGGGAAAACGGGGAAGTTGAGCAGCAGTACACAACGCCGTCCCAGCCGTTCCTATTCGGACTCGATAAAAATTATACCAACTACGGTCTTAATATTAAATACCAATTCATCCACGATCTATTTGCCGAAATCAATTATCAATACTCAAAAATCTCAACCCAGCAGCTTGATAATTCCTTCAAACACAAACTCATAAATGACCTTTCCATTTCATTCTATTACAATCTATAATTATTCTTCCCTCGTCTTACTCTCAATCCTAATCTTAATCCTAATCTTAATCATAATTCTTATAATGGAAAGATATAACCGTCTTTGGCGAAGCATCGCGAACCCGCAGCTTCTGCTATGTTAGTGATTTAATTGATGGCATCTACAAATTACTCTTATCGGATGAAACTTATCCGGTCAATATTGGTAATCCGCATGAAATTACGATATCTCAATTTGCCGAAGAAATATTAAAATTAACTTCTTCCTCGAGTAAAATAATTTATCAAGAACTTCCCGAAGATGATCCCAAAATTCGCAAACCGGATATAACTCGTGCTACACAAATTCTTGGTTGGCAGCCTAAAGTTGATAGGGAAGAAGGCTTAAAAAGAACCCTAGCCTATTTCACAAAGCGTCTCTCCATCACTAAATAGCCCTTTCCTCAATTATAACCTGGCAACCGATTACTGAAAGCTGATCTCTGATCGCACTTAGATTTTTTGCTTCTTTCACATCACTTTTTAACTTGCCCACCGTTAGCTGGAGGGTTTATCCGCCGTTTCTTTGGCGGATTTAGAATTTTTCATTTGGAATTTTTAATTTACACTTTCTCTGCCAACTGGTTCCTATTCATCATTCGTTCTTACAGTTAAGGAACTATCCGCGGCTCGAGTGTTTGTACTGAGCGCAGCTAAGTGCATAATTTCACAAATACAGTGACGTATAAAATAATGGCTAAATGTATTAGCTCTGTCAATAAGTTAACAAAAGTATAATAACTAATCTAGGGTATTTACTTCCTGCCACTAATAGAATATGGCACAATTAAAA
>JAHJTX010000013.1 GCA_018829545.1 Bacteroidota bacterium
TCCGAATTTTTGCATCTTAACTCTTTCAGCCATCATATTTTTTCTGGTGTCGTTTCGGAACTCTCTTTTAATTTTTTCAATGCTCATTCCGTAAGTGCTTTCAACTCTTTCGCGCGAACCATATTGCTGGATGAAATAATTGATCTGCATATCAAGCTGCTGATCTACTTCGTCATCGGTTACTGTAATGGAATCCAACTCAGCCTGAGCATACAACAATTTGTCAATTATCATTCCTTCGATGATTTGCCGCCTGATCTTTTCATCCTTTGGATCGAGATTTTTTTGAGCAGCCGCCAATGCTACCTGAAAATCTAATTCGGATTTCAGTACAATTTCATTATCAACAATTGCAACAATTTTATCGAGAACCTCTTGACCAAAAATTGAATACGAGGCGAGAAGCGTTATAAAAAATATTTTCTTCATTAGTTAAAGTCCCTATTAATTTCTACATCATATTTGGAATACAAATCATCTATCAAATTTTTATACATCTCTTTGCGCTTAAAGGCAATAATTCTATCTTCAATTTCATTTTTAACATAATTGATTTCGGCGATACTTCCACTATCAATCTTTTTTAGTAATTGAACAACAGTATAAATTTGAGGTTCCGTATTAAGCGTAATGCTGATTTCCTTTTCGTGTAAATTCCTAACGCTTCGCAGAAGCAGCATCGGCTGAATTTGATGTTCGTACAAAAATATCCCCTCCGCATTATTAGATATTAATTCTTTAAAAGCCGGATCGCTCAGAGAATTATTCCACATATCAGCCATCGCTTTTAGCCGAAAAAGCCGCGCAGCTTCTTTGTTCTTAAAATGGACTATATTCAAGAAGTACGCATTTTCCGATAATTTAAATTCGCTTCTTCTTTTATTATAGTAATCCAGAATTTCGTTGTAAACAACATTCACCGGATTATTTTTGTAATAAGATTTCAAATACAAAGCCGTTGCAAGTTCTCTATTTGAAAAATCAACAAGTTGCATAAACTCTTCTGATTCGGTAAGATGTTCATCGGCAGCAATTTGGAAAAGAAGCTCTTTTTCAATCCACTGCCTAACGTATTCGGATTTAAATTTGCTCTTATAAACATCTTCCTCGGTGTATTTGTCCAATTCACCGAGGGTCAAATACTTATCGTTGACCCTCGCCGCGAATTTAAAATCTTTCTTCTCTTCTTCGCAGCCAATTAAAAACAGCACGCTTACAAAAAGAAGCAAACCATTATTTATTTTCTTTGAAAGCACGTGTTAATTCTTCGTAATAATAATTTGGTTGATATGTGTTTTTAAGTTTTTGAAGATATTCACTTTCCAGCCGTTTGCTTTCAAGCTCTTGAAATGCGCTTGCGGCTTCCGGACGGGCTTCTTCAAATGTTTTATTTCTTGCCGGGTCTTTAGCATTCAATCTAATAATGGAGAATCCATCCTTTGTCTTAAATGGTTCGGAAATTTCTCCAGCATCTGTGAGTGAATATGCTTTTGCCGCTAATTCACCGGAAGAAACCTCAACCATTCCATGCTTTCCGGATTTGGCTCTGAATCCGCCTCTTTGAGTTTCCTCTTTCGCAAGCGAATCAAAATTAACACCGTTCATTACAAGATTATAAATTCTTTGTGAAGATGAATCTTGTCTGCATAAAATTTCACTGAAGTCTACTCTATCAGGATAAGTGAAATTAGATTTATTCTTTTCATAATATGCATAAACATCAGCGCTGTCGATTTTTACATTATTCCAGATTTCATCTTCCTGAATTTTGAAAATATAAATTCCGTTTTTGTAGTCATCCATTAATCGTGCGAATTCTGGGTCTTCTTTTTCAAGAATTCCAGCATATTCTTCAAATGCAATTTTTTCACTAAGTTCAGTTGCAAAGACATTCATGAATTTTTCGTTGATCAAACGGTCGGTATATTTTTTTTCTGTTTGGGAATAGGCATAAATACTATCCATTACAACCGGTTTGCCGTTAAGCGAGAAAATCATTCTATCCTTATATTTCGCTCTTAGTTTGCTGTTCAAATAACTATCATTAAATCTAATCGTATCGGCTTCCTTAACAATTTCATCCATCAACATTGTATCTAGTTGAAAATCGAATTTCTTTCGAAGTGTATCGGCAAAAGCCATTTTTTCTTTTTCGTATCTTGTGCGTTTATACTGATCCCGCAAATTAGTTTTTTCATCTTCAAAAGAAGGGTTCTTTCCAATTTCGGTTACTTGAATTATATGAAAACCATAATTCGATTCAATCACTTCCGAAATTTCATTTACTTTTAAATTAAAGGCAGCTTCATCGAAAGGTTTAACCATTTTTTTCCTTTCAAAGGATCCTAAATCCCCTCCGCCAAGAGCCGTACCTTCATCATCCGAATGATTTTTGGCAAGTTCTGCAAAATCAGCGCCGTTAAGCAATTTATTTCTCAATTCCGTTGCTTCAGCAAGAGCGGCGGCAGTATCAATTACTCCGTCGGCATTCTTAAAATTAACAAGTATATGGCTTGCCTTTACGCTAGGTTTTCTTGGCTGGCGGTCAGTTACTTTTATTATGTGATAACCGAATTGCGTTTGAACCGGTTCGGGATAAATTTCTCCAGTTTTAGTTGCTTTCGCCGCATCTTCGAATACGCTTATAATCTGTCCTGCGGTAACCCAATAAATATCTCCGCCATCATCCTTTGTATGTTTATCTTCGGAATATTCTTTTGCTAATTGCGCGTAATCTGCGCCATTGTTAATCATTTCTATAATTTGATTTGCCTTCTTTTCGGCTTTTAGGAATGAACCTGAATCCGGCATAATCATTATATGACTTATGCGATACTCTTCCATTCTTTCATCATAGAATTTTCTGAGACCGGGTTCGATAATTTTTTTCTCGATGATATATGTTGATCCGACTTTCCTTCTGTAATCCTCAAGTTCATATTGTAAATCATCATTATTATCGTATCCGCGGACTGCGGCATCTCGTAACTTCATTTTATAATTAGCATATAGATTCAAGAAGTCTTTAAATTTTTCTACAGAATCTTTTTTCGCTTGTTCAAGTCCGCCAACATTTTTGGCATAAGCTTGCTCAAATTCTTCCATGGAAATATTATAATCGCCGTAGTCAACTAAAACGATCTTGGAATGTTCCGGTGAGCATGAAGTGAAAATTAAAGCTAACAATACTGCAACAACTATGTTTAATCCAAATCGCATTAGATTTAGTCCTCCAAATTTATTGATATTTATTAATTTAGTTTACCTACACAAAAAGTCAAAATCAATAATGGAATTTTTCTTGTCTTGAGTCTACCTTAAGAATTGAGGGAGCGCTTCTCACATTCGAGCCGGTATTCCTTTCCCAGAAAATTCCATCGTTAAAGCCTTGAATCGTTTTATCCACTTCTGCCAGTTCAAGCCGCTTTTCGGCAAGGCAGGCAAAGCTTCTATCTATTTCTATTCCAACATAATTCCGTCCGAGTTTTTTAGCCGTAACGGAAGTCGTTCCCGATCCTAAAAACGGGTCCATCACAACGTCGCCCGGTTTGGAACTCGCTAGAATTATTTTAGCAAGTAGTTTTTCCGGTTTCTGCGTTGGATGCTCTGTATTTTCTGCCATTGACCAAAACGGAACAGAAATATCCGTCCATATATTTGATGCGTGAGTTAATCTAAAATTCCCTTCGGCTTCCGCAGTCCAATCCTTAGGTTCGCTGTTTGTATTTTTATAGGGCGCAATTACCTGACGCTTGATTTTTACGGCTTCATAGTCAAAGTAAGCATTATCGGAGTTGACAGCAAACCAGATATCTTCGGAATTATTTTTCCAGTTCACTTTTGCTCCGCGCCCTTTTTCTCTCTCCCAAGTAATTCTATTTTTCACTTTAAAATATTTATTTAATATCGTGTGGATTGAAGTGGAAGATTTCCAGTCTCCACAAAAATATATTGATGCGTCTGGTTTTAGACATTTCAATAATTTCTTTATGAATGAATCAATCCACTCTGAGTACTCCTCAATTGATGTCCCTTTGAATTTAGTTGAATTAAATTCCTTATTCATATTGTAAGGCGGATCGATAAATAGAAGATCTACAAACTCTTCCGGTAAAAATTCAGCGGCTTCAAATAGATTTTGATTAATTGTTTTATCCAGAATCTTATCTGCCGTAGTTTTACTTTTTAGTTGCACGCACTTTGCCGCTAAACGGTTTTCATCGCTGCCGGAAAGTTTAATCGTCTTATTTCTTGTAACTCTATTTATTGATAACATCTTCTAAAATTCAGTGGAAAATCATTTAACTTTCGAGGCAGTTGCAATCTCATCCGAGAGGCTTACTAATTCAAGTTTTCCGTTTTTATCTTCGGCTGCAAGCACCATTCCCTCCGATTCCAATCCGAACAACTTTGCGGGTTTCAAGTTGGCTACTATCACGACTCTTTTTCCAACAATATCTTCAGGTTTGTAATGTTTTGCAATTCCGGCAATTATCTGCCTTTTGCCGCCAACCGACTCAACTTCCAGTTTTAGCAGCTTATTGCTTTTCTTAATATTTTCTGCACTCAAAACTTTTGCGACGCGTAAATCTATTTTTTGGAATTGCTCATAATCAATCTGTACGGGATTATATTCCGCAATTTCATTAGTTACGCCAAGTTTGCTTATCTGCGTTTCTATAACCGCATCTTCAATTTTGGTGAACAGAATATAAGCGTCTCCGATTTTATGACCGGAATTCAAATTCATTTTTCCGCTTTCGCTCCATTTTACTGCTCGAGTGTTCAGCATTAAAAATATTTTCCTAGAACTAAACGGAATTACGGGCTCGAATAATTCTGCAAGCGTAAAAATAGTTTGCAGACAAATATTTATTGTTGTTCCGCATTCTTCTTTGGAGGTTTTAATTGATTTCCATGGTTCGGAATCGTTAAAATATTTATTCCCCGCGCGGGCAACATTCATAATTTCAAAAACTGCATCTTTTACATGGTAAGTATCAAGAAGGTTTCCAATTTTTTGAGGCGCATCGTTTAAGAATTGAATCATTTCATTATCAATCGGCTTTAATTGCCCGAGTTCCGGAACCTGCCCGTTAAAATGTTTATGCGCAAAAGTAAAAGTGCGATTGATAAAATTTCCAAATATATCCGCCAGTTCAGAATTGTTCTTTAATTGAAATTCTTTCCAGTAAAAATCTGTGTCCTTATTTTCGGGTAAGTTCGACGCAAGCGCATAACGCAGCGAATCTGCCGGAAAGAGATTTAAGAATTCTTCCACGTCTATTCCCCAGCCGCGCGATTTAGAAAACTTTTTCCCTTCAAAATTCAGGAACTCATTTGCCGGAACATTTTCGGGTAAAAGAAATTTTTCTTTGTTTCCGTCATTCCAAGCCATCAGCATTGCGGGAAAAATAATTGTGTGAAACACAACATTGTCTTTACCGATGAAAGCAATGTATCGTGTATTTTCATCCTGCCAATATTTTTTCCACTCATCGTCTTCGCCGCGCTTTGCAAATAATTCTTTTGTTGCGGAGATATACCCTAAAACCGCTTCGAACCAAACATAAAGCGCTTTGCCATCAGCGTTTTCGAGAGGAACTTTTACGCCCCAATCCAAATCTCTTGTTACCGCTCTATCTTTTAAACCGTCTTTGAACCAGCCTTTGCAGTAAGCCGCAACATTATCTTTCCAGTTAAATTTTTTGTTTTGCTCATCAACATATTTTTTAAGTCTTTCCTGAAATTTTCCGAGGGGGAAAAACCAATGCGAAGTTTCCTTCAATTTTGGCGACTCGCCCGAAATTTTACTTTTGGGATTTACAAGCTCCTTTGGATCGTAAAGTGACCCGCACTTTTCGCATTCATCGCTTCTTGCTTCTTCGTATCCGCATTTGGGGCATGTGCCTTCAACGTATCTATCGGGTAAAAACATTTTTGCTTTTTCGTCATAAAATTGAAGAGATTTCTGTTCAGTAAGCAGTCCTTGAGTATGATAACTTTTGAAGAAAGTCTGTGCAGTCTCATGATGAATCGGCAGACTTGTGCGCGAATAAATATCGAAACTCATTCCGAATTTTTCGAATGCATTTTTATTTGAATTGTGGAAACGGTCAATTACTTCCTGCGGTGTAATTTTTTCCTTATCTGCGGTAATTGTAATAGGAACGCCATGTTCATCTGAACCGCAAATGTACAAAATATCAGCGCCGGTCAATCGTTTGTATCTCACAAAAATATCAGCCGGAAGATATGCCCCGCTCAAATGCCCAAGATGGATTGGACCATTGGCATACGGCAGCGCAGAAGTAACTATAAATTTCTCTTTCCCCACAACTTTCCTAAATTGATTTCAATAAGGCTTCAAATATACTAAAAATTCAATGAGTGTTTGTAGCTAGAAATAATTATGGCGTGAGATAATTAGCGCTCAATTTCTCCGGAGGTAATAAATTCCTGAAGTCTAACGAATAATTTTGGAATTTTAAACTTCGGGAATTTGAAGTGTTAGCCCTCCGTGCCTTTGAGACTTCGTGGCTCAACAGAATATTATTTGATCAACAGCCCCGCTAAAAAGAATGCGGGATTACTTTCGAAGCAATAAATTACTTCAAAAGCAACATCTTACGGCTTTGGGAGAATTCGTTTACTTTTAGTGTGTATATGTAAACGCCGCTGGGTAACCCGCTGCCGTTAAAAGTTACCTCATGCTCTCCCGCAGACATTGGCGCATCAACAAGAGTTTGAACCTCTCTACCAAGTAAATCATGGATTTGCAACTTGACAAACTTGGAACTTGAAACTTTATAACTGTTTTCGGATTGAA
>JAHJTX010000132.1 GCA_018829545.1 Bacteroidota bacterium
AATCTATCAAACAGATGCAGATATAAAACCCGATGATAATAATAAAAAGTTGACTATATACTTGCACAAACTCAATCACTGGAGAGATGATAAAGCAGTTGAAATTTTGTGCAAGGAATTGAATCAAACTGAAACAAAATTCCCCGGTACCGACTTGGTCATCAACTACAAAATGGTGTCATCTTGAAATCCGTTGAGGTCAGTTGTTCTGAATTTATAAAACTATCAGACGAGCATTGATAAGAAAATTTCCTTTCGGTATTCATTATATCTTAGAAAGAGCTAAGATTGTGATTCTTGCTGTATTTCATGCTAAAAGAAATCCAACAGAGTGGAAAAAACGATTGGAATAAGTACGAACACACAAATTCGAGCCTAACCGGCAATTCTGCGAAGGAGTCCTTCGGACAACCCCAGACAATCCGGCAGATGCCCGACATCCGGCTAAACTCAAGCCCACCTTCGACATCAGTTTTTCACTTTAGCTTTAGCTCTTTTGGAATTTTTCACATTTTTTCTAGGGATGTTATGCCCTGCAATCTTCGAAGAAATTTCTACTGCTTTTTGAGCTTTTTCTAAAGAAAATTTTGGTTTGTTCATAAAGTTCTCTTTCTTTGAAAAAAATGATGTGAATTATTGTGTCCGTTCAAAAAAACTTGTAAACGGTTAAAACCGTTCAATATTTTACTGCTTTATTACATTAACCCACGACTTAAGTCGTGGGTTAAAGAGACAACTTTGAGAACCGACTAACCGTTTCAACGGTTTGCATTTCTTACAAAATTATGAGTTATTAACCTTTTTAGAGTAAACTCATTATTAATTTTGAGTCCACTCCGAAAAACCCCAAACGGGTTAAAATCCGTTTGGGAAAGTTTGTTTTTAGCTTGTTAACCCCACGTTATAACGTGGGGTTAATAACAATATGACTTTTCAGAGTGGACTCAATTTTTAATTATGAAATCGTGCCTAACCGGTTATTCCGGCTATAGTCAACATAAAGTTGATGATAAAGATTTTCAGTAATGTTGCATAGTGATGTAACCGAAAGAAACGATAAAAATAAATTGTTTTTTCCCAAACCGTTGCAATTCGTAAAGAAGAATTAAAGTAGTTCATTCAAAAGTTGCGGTATAATCCATCAGCCTCCACAATCCGTCAGACAAGCCAGGCTTGCCCGCCGAAGCTATTGTTAGCGAAGGTGGGCTATTTCGATTCGACAAGAATTGTGACGGGACCGTCATTTATAATTTTTACTTCCATCATTGCGGCAAAGATTCCGGTTTTAATTTTATCGCGCCCAAGATTATCCCTAACTCTCGCTAAAAATTTCTCGTAAAGCGGTTCGGCTAATTCGGGTTTTGCCGCTTCCGTAAAACTTGGGCGGTTGCCTTTCCTTGCATCGCCATACAGAGTAAATTGGGAAATTACCAGCATTTCGCCCATATTATCTTTAACGGAAATATTCATCTTGCCGTTTTCATCTTCAAAAATTCTTAAGTTACAGCACTTATCCGCAACGAAATTAACTTCTTCGATTGTATCATCATTGCAGATTCCGAGTAAAACAACCATTCCGTTTTTAATTTCCGCAAAATAATTTTCATCTTTTATGTAAACACCGCCCTCAGTCACGCGCTGAACCAACGCTCTCATAATTTCTCTCCATGAATTACCCTGTCAATTCCGAGGTAATCCTTAGCGAATCTTATATTCGTAAATCCATTATCTGTCATTATCGTTTTGATTTTCTCTGCCTGCCCGGCTCCCGCTTCAAAATACAATTTACCGTTCGGATTCAGAATTTCTGCCGAAACTTCAGAAATCCTTCTATAAAATTTATATCCGTCATTTCCGTCAGTTACTGCGGTTGGCGGCTCATAATTAATTATTTCCTTCTGAAGATTTTGATACTCGCTCTCGGAGACATATGGCGGGTTTGAAACAATTATATCAAATCCGCTATAAGAATTGGCGAAATTGACATCCATTATGTCGGCAATATTAAATTCAACATTTTTTTCACAGTCGTTATTTTTCATATTGATGAGAGCCGTTTCAATCGCCTCTTTCGAAATGTCAATTCCCAACACGGTTGAATTGGTTAAATTCTTAGCCAATGTAATGGAAATATTTCCACTGCCGCAGCCGATATCTAAAATTTTTAATGGATGGGAATTATTAACGCCTTCTTTAATCGTATCGATTAATATTTCAGTTTCCTGGCGGGGAATTAAAACGCTGCGGTTCACTTTGAATTCGAGTCCGTAAAACTCCACCTTCCCTAAAATATATTGAAGCGGCTCGAACTTGCCCCTGCGGGAAATAAATTCGCGGTATTTAACTATTTCTTTGTCAACAAGGGGTCTATCGAATGCGAGATATAAATCCAACCGCTTGCAATTTAGAATTTCTGCGAGAAGCAATTCTGCATTCATTCGGGGAGATTCTATTCCCTTTTTCTCTAAAAAATCAGTCGATAATGTTATCGATTCCAGAACAGTGAGCATAATTTACAAGTTTTATTTTGATCGCTAATTTAAAATAAAAAAGGGACAGCTAAAAACCGTCCCTTTAAATTCAATAAGAACTATTACTTATATTTTTCTTTATAAATCTTAACAATGTAATCAGCAATTGCTTCTGCTTCCTTTGGTTTAAGTCCTTGATTTGTCATAGCCGGAAAACTAGGATTTACTTTTACCGGATTCAAAATGAATTTAACCAAATCCGCGCTTTTACCTTCATATTTTGGAAGCACATCTTTATAAGCTGGACCAACAATTATTCTATCAAATTGATGGCAAGCAATACACCGTCCGTTAAAAATATCCTCGCCGCTAATTACTATTTCTTGAACCGAACCAAATTTTAATTGAACTTCTTTTTGGTAATCAACATACTTTGCGGTTAATTCAATTGAATGACGCTGATACTTTGTATCAAATGCATATTGATCTTGAATAACCAGCATAGCAAATAATAGCACAAATAGAAATAATAGCGATGCTCCGTATTGCGCGCTGAGTTCTTTCAACATTTTGTAGAAGTAGTTAGCAATAATTAGAATAATTAGAAGAATTATTACCGCAAACACAAATAATGAATTTGATAACGCTTCACCTGGAAGTAGTAATATTCCAAGAACATAAATTATTGGGAGCACGAGCGTGGCAGTCAATCCGAGTTTCAGTGTAAAGTTTTTTACAAATACAGAATATTCATTATTTATTTTGGATTCGCGACTGTTCGGACGGAAGTAGTAATAAATGATCCCGGTAGTAGAAATTGCCACCGAAGACACAAAAAAGAACAAAAAGTGAACGATTGAGCTGACAGAAAAGATGACATTCAAGAGTGAAACCGGTTCTTGTTGAGTAGAAACGCCAACGGCATATTTAATTGAACCAATAAAAACATAAGCTGATAACGCTATAAATAAAACAGCGTAAATGCCGCTTTTAGAAAAGGTTAGCTCGTTCTTCTGTCGATATTCATAAAGCTCTGCATTAGCTTTATCACCTGCATCGATTTTAGAGAAAGCTAAATTGAATATTTCCCTTAAATGAAAACTTCTTTTGTAAACATAGATTAATGTTATACCGATAATAAACAATATTAACGAAATAACAAGAAATCCAGATATATTTATAGGAGCATCGTGAAGTAATTGAGCATAGCAAAATATCGCGCATAACATCGGCACTGCTCCCAATCCAATAGACATCGATTTATTATAAGTTACTAAATCAATAAAATCCTTTGCAAGTCTGCTCCCATTTAAATTTTCTTTCTTAAAACTATAGATAGAAAGCACAAGTGAGCCAAAAAGAATGCTTATATAAGGTATGAAGATTATATAAGAAAGCGCCAAAAGGTACTTCAGCAAAGTGATATGATGAGATGATTGTGGAAGAACTAAATTATCCAAAAAGTCCATTCTCAATTTTCCTAAAATTCAGTTAATAATAATTTATCAATAGATATAACAAAAACAACAGCTAGAATAAAAATATTTATATAAAAAAAAGATTTCATGTAAAGGGCTTTATCAACATTATCTTTCAATAATCCTATTGAAAATATAACTTGTATAATCCCAAGTGCAAAAAGCAAAATCCATGAAATAGGATTTTTTGCAACGTTAAATAACGGCATCAAAACAGAGTTGAAAGAAAGAGCAAGAATCCAAATAAAAGTAATTCTACTCAATTGAGCGCTGTTAAATATTCTGCTTAAACTCGGAAAACCGGCTTCTTCGTATTCTTGCCCGTAAATTAAAACCAGCAGCCAAAAATGCGGAATCTGCCAAATAAAAAAGAACGCAGCAACTGCCAGTATTTCCGGATCGAGCGGATTACCGCCCGCGGCAGCAAATCCTATCACGGGTGGAATAGCGCCAATCAAAGAACCAGGTACAACAGCTAGAGCAAATTTCCGTTTTAGCGGAGTGTAAAAACTGTTATACCAAAACAGAGCGGTCAAACCAAGAACAAATGCAATTACGTTAACTACAATTAGTAGAATTAACAATCCCGCAATTATTAAAATCAGCGAGAAAATTAAAGCCTCCTCACCGGAAATTTTACCGGAAGGAATAGGGCGCAGTTTTGTCCTTTCCATTAACGCGTCGGTTTTTCTCTCTTGAAAATGATTCAATGCAGAAGAACCGCTTGCTAATAGAAAAACGCCGATAGTTGAAATCCATATATCAATATTCAAAGAACTTGATTTTACTAAATACCCAAACGCTGTAGATACCGCAACAAACAACGTTATTCTAACTTTTCCTAATTCTATAAAAATTCTGACATAACTAATTATTTTTGCATGCAAACAAATAATTTCCTTTCAATAAAATTTAGTCGGCTTCCCCGTTTGAATCAGTTTTTTCGGAACTCCGGGTATACCAATTATCAAACTCTTCTCTAGCCATTACAATTACTTTAGTATACATCATAGAATGCTTTAATCCGCAATATTCTGCGCAGGCAACGTCATACTTTCCTATTTCATCGGGGGTGAAGACTAAATAATTTGTTCTTCCTGCGATCACATCCTCTTTAACTCTGAATGCGGGGATGAAAAAAGAATGATTTACATCGGCAGAATTTAAAAGTAATTTTATAGGCTGACCTTGAGGCACGTAAAGGGAATCCGTTTGCATTCCGCTCCCATAATTGAAAGACCATTGCCACATTCTGGCTGTTACGTTTATCTCCATTGCGTTATCCGGCACCAGTCTCATCTCCCTAAATCCGGTATAACCAAAATAAAACATCGAGAGAACCAGCAAAGTTGGGATGACAATCCAAATAGTTTCTAATAACACGCTGCCATGGATGTCTTTGGGTTTATGACCTTTTTTTCTATGATATTTGAAAACAAAATATATCATCGCTGCAGTAACTCCGAGTAGAAGAATTACGGAGATACCCACAATGTAAATCATTACAGAATCTACTGTTTCAACGTGACTTGTTGGACCAGATAACATTATTTATCCTCACCTGTAAGAAAAATCGACGAATGTTAAAACGAATATAATTAGAAGCGTCATTCCGCTCACTAATAAAAATACCTTGAATATTGCTTCTTCGTATTTAATATGCATAAATATGGTTATTACCAAGTATGACTTAATCGCCGCAATTGTAAGAGCAATAAAAAGCGTGTAATTACCCAAATCAATTCCTGCGACCGTTACTGTTATTGCAGTCAAAGTCAATAAACCCAACCATACGAGAATATAAACGCCGTATGGGGTTGAGTGATTCTGGGTGTGATCCAGATTAAGATTAAGATTAGGATCAAGATTAAGACTATGATTAAGATTAAGATTATGATTAAGATTAAGATTCATACAAATACCTATTGAATTAAATAGAATAGAGGGAAAAGGAATATCCAAATCAAATCTACTAAATGCCAGTACAAACCAGAATTTTCCAATTTTACCAAATTTGTCGAAGTGATTTTATCCTTCACAATAAACATCAAAATAACTGAAAGTATTACAATTCCGATAATTATGTGAAGTCCATGCAATCCCGTCATGATGTAATAAAGACCGAAGAAAAGAATTTCACCGTTTTGCTTCTCCAGCATTTGCTCAGAGCCGGGATAAATTCCATGATCAATTTTTGCAGTCCATTCAAAATATTTATTTACCATAAACAGAAACGCAAAAAATATAGTAATCACAAGCATCAAAATGGACAGAAACTTATTATCCTTCTGTAGAGCAGCAATTGAGAGCGCAACAGTCAAACTGCTGGTAATTAATATAATTGTATTTATTGCGCCAATTGTTGTGTTCAATTCCATTCCGGCAAGAAGAAATTGGTCGGGATATTGGTAGCGGTAAACAGCGTAGACTAAAAACATTCCACCGAATAATAAAATTTCAGTAAAAAGAAAAAGCCACATTCCCATTCTTGCGCCAACATCATCTCTATGAACATGCTGTTCAGTTGCGGCGGTATGTTCATTATGAGCCATGCTTCATTTCCTCCAACTGACTAAAATCATAAGGTTCATGTTTAACTTCAGGAATTACTTCAAAATTTTCTAACGGCGGCGGAGATGATGTATGCCATTCTAAAGTTACTCCTCCCCATGGGTTTTCTTCTGATTTCTTTCCCTTGATTATTGCCGAGACAATATTTGTTATTATAAGAATGAGAGTTAATCCCATCAGCCATGAACCAATAGTAGATATCAATTGCAAATCTGCGAATTGCGGAAGATAGTCATAATATCTTCGCGGCATTCCCATATATCCAAGTATAAATTTCGGGAAATACAATAAATTAAATGAGATGAAGAAAAATAGAACTCCGAGCGATGCAACTTTTATATTATACATCTTTCCAAACATTTTTGGGAACCAATAATAGAGCGCGGCAAAAAAGATAGTTCCGGTTCCGCCGAACATTACATAATGAAAATGAGCCACGACAAAATACGTATCGTGTAAGTGAATATCCGTTGCAAGCGAGCCGACAACTAATCCGGTTAAGCCTCCAATAGAAAACAAAACTATAAATGACATTACCCATAAAAAAGGCGGTTTAGGATCGATTGAACCCTTATACATAGTTGCAACCCAATTAAAAACCTTAACTCCGCTCGGAAGCGCCACGATGAAAGTTAAAAGAGAAAAAATCCATCTGGCAGTATCACTCATTCCGCTTGTGAACATGTGATGCGCCCAAACCAAATAGCCAACGAATGCGATAGCCAGACTCGACATTGCAATTGCTTTGTAGCCGAATATGGTCCTTCGTGCAAATGTGGGAATAATTTCTGAAACAACCCCCATCGCAGGAAGAATCATAATATAAACTGCGGGATGAGAGTAAATCCAAAACATGTGTTGAAATAAAATCGGGTCGCCGCCTAAAGCAGGATCAAAAATTCCAACGCCAAAAAATCTTTCTAAAATTACGAGCAAAATTGTTATCGCGATAACTGGAGTGGCAATTATTTGTATCCATGCCGTTGCGTAAGTAGCCCAAACAAATAACGGCATACGGAACCAAGTCATTCCCGGTGCCCGCATTCTGTGAACAGTAGTAATAAAATTTAATCCTGTTAGAATCGATGAAAATCCCAGCACAAACGCGGCAAAGATTGCCAGCGAAATATTTGATCCGGACCGAACGCTGTATGGAATGTAAAAAGTCCAGCCCGTATCAATTGCCCCGCCCGGTATTAGAAGCGATAGAAGAACTAAACTGGCGCCTATTATATAAATCCAATATGATAATAGATTTATTCTTGGGAAGGCTACATCCTTCGCTCCGATTTGGAGAGGTAAGAAAAAGTTACCAAATACAGCCGGAATTCCGGGAATTATGAATAGAAAAATCATAATCACGCCATGAAGAGTAAAGAAACTGTTGTAAGTTTCCGCCTTCATTATGGTTTCGCCCGGAGACATAAGTTCGAGTCTCATCAATATTCCAAAAATTGCGCCGACACAAAAGAATACGGAAATTGTAACTAAATACATTAATCCAATTCTTTTATGATCTGTACTGAATAACCACGACGCTAATCCGCTGGATTTTTTCGTTGTCCCTTCTTCGTAAAACGATTTTGTTTTGGCGGAATCAATTCCGTTTACCATTTATTAAAACTCCTTTATTGCAATTTATTTTTTCTTTTTCAACAAAAGAACCGCAAAAAATAACCCAACTCCTAGTAGCATAATTGAGCCGATAATTCGCGTTACATTTAAAGTATACGATCTTCCTTCAGGATCGTAACTGAAACAAAACTGTAAAACCTTAGTAATAGTCGGATTCGTTTTTCCGCTCTTAGCATCGATCAAAGCCATTTTTACGTCGAACGGATTGAAAGTTGGTCCGAATAAATAGCGCGATATTTTTCCATCAGGAGAAATAGTCAATACTGCGCCCGCATGCACAAATTCTTCGTCATCAGGTTTAAAATAGAATCCTGCCGCGTCTGTTACCTTTTTGATGTTAATGC
Source organism: Bacteroidota bacterium (assembly GCA_018829545.1). GTDB lineage: Bacteria > Bacteroidota > Ignavibacteria > Ignavibacteriales > Melioribacteraceae > JAHJTX01. The sequence continues at coordinate 8,500 of JAHJTX010000132.1, forward strand.
TGTCGCCTGTTAAAAACGTCCATGCATCTGCAGGGAAGTTTCCCTTTAGTCCTTTCAAATAACTGCTCTTCCACCGCGCAGCAACTTCCGGTGATTCCGTGTGGTCGAAACTCAAAGATATTACTTGAAAATCTTCACCAGGAACTAAATCAACTTTTTGTGCCACCCACCCCAATTCGGTTAATAGCGGGGAGCATATTCCAGGACATTCATAATAAACAAGAGCGAGGAGCACAGGTTTAGAAATAACTTCATTCAATAATACAGTATCTCCGTCTGAAGTGATAAAGTCGGAATCGAGAGGCAGAAAAGCCCCTAATTTTTCATCAATTCCAACTTCAATCTGCTTATTTTGTCCGAATAGAAATACTTGACAGAAGAACAGATAACTTATTAGAAATAAGTATATTACAAATTTTACTTTAATCGGTTTCATCAGTGATTCAACCTTTTTTTGTAAATTTAATTAGAAAACTGTGTAAATCCTTCCACTCTTGATTGTTGAGATCAAGAACACTCGATTTAAAGCCGGATAGCTCTGGAGCATGAGAGATTGAAAGCACAAAATCTGATAAATTCAAAGAGATTTCTCCCCTTGCCACTGATCGGATTATATTTGAAGGAGCATCCGAATGATGGAGTAGTAATTTTGCGCCTGATTCACTTGATGAGGATAATTCACTATCAATTGATTCGGAAGATGAGACAAATTCTTCAGAAATAAGAATAATTGATTTCTTCAACGAAATTTTGTTTGGTTTTTCTGTTTCCGCCGAAAGATTATATGTCAGATCAAGTTCGCTTACTTGAGCATCAGTTATTGCAGGAAATTCTGCCGAAAATGACCTCATATAATGGATTATCGAAATTCTATCTAAAGGCGGTAAATATTCATACGCAGCCATTCCATTTTTTAGAATCCCATTTTGAAGAGTATTATAGACTGAGATTATATCCGTTCCATTCGTCCAGCCAACTTGAGACTGGAAATTTCTAGCAGGTGGATTTAATGCAGCTCCAGCGGGACCATTTCCCAATCCTTCTTTGCCATGGCAGCTAGAGCAGTTTGCATCGTAAAGCTCCTTCCCTTTCAAGATCATTTCTTCATCTGAACTTTTTACTTTCGCTAGATCAACGGCAGGCAGAAACCCGCCCTTTTCTTCAAGAATATCCCGCTCAATATTTAGAGAATCTAAATTAGAAATCGGATGATTATTAAATGATATATCGGAAATGTTATTTGTGTAGAAAACTCCAACTACGAGCAAGAGAACAAAAAAGTAAAAATAGCTCAAGCCAAATAACCGCACGGGATTCTTAATTAGATTTTTGAAACTAATTTCTGATTCTATTTTTTTATTACTATCCATTTTTTATCCAAAAAAATAATTTACCGAATATCATCTGTCTCTAAATTACATTCTAAAATTTAAACCGCGTTTAAGTTTTGGATCTCCAATTGCAATCATATTTGTATTTTTGCTGCGAAGTATAAAAACGGTAATTAGCAACCCGACTGTCAATATTAAAAATCCAATTTCAATCCACCCAAAAACAAATCCATCTCTGCTGTAAGTGGGCATTATCAACCAATACAAATCTAAAAAGTGAGCAAAAAGAATCACGATCGAAATAGTTTTAAGTCTCTTTGGATTCATTTTAGATGGCTGACTCAACAATCCAAAATATGGGATTAGAAAACGTATGAGAAGCAAAGCAAGTGAAACGGCTATCCAACTTCCTTCCCATCTTTGTAAGAACCACACCGTTTCTTCAGGAAGGTTTGCGTACCAAATCAATAAAAACTGACTGAATGCGATGTATGCCCAAAAGTTTGTGAACGCAAAAAGTAAAGCCCCGAGACTGTAATAATGATCTTTAATAATACCCTTAGCCAGATAACCGTTTTCATTCAATACAACAACTATAAATGTTACCGCAGCCAAACCCGCTAAAACCGTACCCGAAAAATAATAAACGCCG
>JAHJTX010000133.1 GCA_018829545.1 Bacteroidota bacterium
CAAAAGCTGTTGAACACGGGTTAAAATTAAAGCTGCACACAGAGCAGTTTAATAATATCGGCGGATTGCAGGTTGCGTTAAAACATACAGCTCTTACAGTTGATCATCTCGAAGTTATTAAGGAAGATGACATTCCCCTTCTTGCGGAATCAAATACTATTGCCGTTCTTCTGCCGGGTGTGTCATTTTTTCTTGATTATGAGTACGCTCCTGCAAGAAAATTGATTGAGAGTGAAGCTATCGTAGCATTGGCAACGGATTTTAATCCTGGGTCATCGCATATTTCCAATATGTCGCTCATAATGAGTTTGGCTTCAATTAAAATGAAAATGAGTATGGAAGAAACACTATCTGCGATTACTTTAAATGCCGCTGCAGCGTTGGACTTAGGAAATACTTGCGGTAGTCTTGAAATAAATAAAGCCGCAGATTTTGCGATATTTGAAGTGGAAGATTATTCCGAAATTGTCTATTCAGCCGCACATAATTTGAATTGCATGACCATCAAGAAAGGTGAAGTTATTTACAATAAAAATAGAGAATGAAATGAAAACAAAAATTTTATTTGCTGTTCTATTATTTGTTAGCATAATAATCGCCGGACAAGTTCCAAAGGTTAAAACTGGAATTGAAGTTTTACGCGATTCCGATTTTAAAATTCTTGAGGGGAAAAAAGTCGGGCTTGTTACTAATGCCTCTGGCGTTGATCATAATCTAAAATCTACCGTTGATATTCTTTTTGATGCTGAAAGTATAAATCTTGTTGCTTTATACGGACCAGAACACGGAGTCCGAGGCAATATAGAAGGCGGAGACGCAATCGATTTTTACGTTGATGAATTCACTAATCTTCCGGTTTATTCATTATACGGCAGAACAGAAAGACCAAACGAAGAGATGCTTAAAAACATTGATGTTCTTGTTTACGACATTCAAGATATCGGTTGCAGATCTTATACGTTCATAAGCACTATGGGTCTTGTAATGGAAGCCGCAGCTAAGTTTAATAAAGAAGTGGTTGTGCTCGACAGGCCAAATCCGTTGGGCGGAAACAGAATTGAAGGCAACTATGTTGAAGATGAATTTATTTCCTTTATTAGTCAATTTAAAATTCCTTATGTGTATGGACTTACTTGCGGGGAACTTGCAAAAGTGCTGAACAACGAAGCTATGCTTGAGGATGGAAGCAAATGTAATCTCACAGTAATTCCAATGCAAGGCTGGAAGCGGGATATGACGTTTGAAGAAACCGGATTGCCATGGGTTCCAACATCGCCTCATATTCCGCATAAGGATTCACCGTTTTATTATGTCGCGTCGGGCATTGTTGGCGAATTGAGAAATGCCGTTTCAATTGGCGTTGGCTATACCATTCCTTTTCAGGCGTTTGCTGCGCAGTGGATTGATGGCAATAAACTAGCAGAAAAAATGAACAGTTTTAAATTGGAAGGCGTTTTATTCAGACCGATATATTACAAACCATATTATGCATTTGGAAAGGAAGAAAGTTTATTCGGTGTTCAGATTCACATTACTAATTTTAAGACAGTTGATTTAATGCAGATTGAATTTAGATTCTTGGAAGCGTTAAAAGAATTATATCCCGATCGGGATTTATTCGAAATGGCATCCAGAGGACAGGTAGCGGCGGTTGATAAAGCGCTTGGGACAAATAATGTTCGTGAAAAATTTATTGTTAATTACAAATACAAGGATGTTGAGGAGTATTTAAATAAAGATGTGGAAGCATTTCGATCAATATCTAAAAAGTATTATTTGTATGAGTAATCGTTTCACGAACTAAAGTAATTTGTTGTAATATTTTTTTGACTGCCACGAATAAGCCAGAGGCTGACAAGTTTCACTAATTAACACTAATGGTCTTCGTGAAAATTCGTGTAATTAGTGGCAAGTTTTTTGATATTTATTTTTTACAAACTCTTGTAAATTTATGGCTAGTATTTAATAATCACATCACCAACAGGCCAGCGTGCGCGGAGATTCAGAGTATCGGGATAAAATTTAAACATCTCTGAAAAGTGAAGCGGCGATACAGCGCCTTTAGAATACTGAGCGTTGGAATCGTCATCGCAGAAACTCCACAAAAAATATTTACCCGGCTGAACTTTTTCAAAGATAAAAGAGTGATCGGGTTTAGTTTCACTGATATAACTGATTTCCTTATTATCGGCGCTCTTCAAAACTGCCATAACCTTTTTATCTTTCCCAAGATTTTTTACCTCACCCGCAACACCGCTGAAATCGAGATCAGAAATAGTTTGGAATTTTACAGTGTGTACGGAATCAAGTTTATTTCCCGCGGCATCAGGCATCAATGATAAATCTAATAATATTTTATAATCGCTTTTAGACTTTAACTTTTCTTGAATTATTAACTCAAAATTAGCGTCATCATTTTTTTTGAAAGTAAACCGAATAGTGTTTTCGTTTTTATCAATTACTTTTACGGCTTTGAGGAACTGAGTTGAATTTATTCCTTCGGAAAAAAGTAATTCCAATTTTGGGTTCAGCGGATCAACTTGATTATTAGGCAGTGACGTTTTGTGTTTTGAAAAAGCTGGTACAGTTGTATCCGCTTTTGAACTTGGAATTACCGAAACAGATTCCATCCGTAACATATTTCCGTTTTTATCGAGAATATTTTTTACGAATAAATAATTATCGTTTTCTTCACTTAACGAATCAGAAAAACTCAGATACCATTGTGCGCTCTTCCCCGTTCCCTTGTAAACGTAGTCAATTAAAACCCCGCGGTTAACGGTTGAATCGTAAAAGAAAAAATTTGTGTTGTTCAATTTAGTTGAATCAACCGGCTCAAGAAATTCTATGAGCGCATGATTTCTATCCGTTAGTGTTACGGATGAAAGATGCGGTTTGCCGGTGTCTTCCTTTGTTAAAAAGAAATCTAAGCCGGCAAAAACAGAATCAATTTCGGTGAAATTTACAAATTGACTTGGCGCGCCGTAATAATCATCGCCGATATTGTAAATTAAATCCTTGAAATCATCTTTAACCGCAAATACCAGATACTTCCCTTTCGAGAGTCCCAACAGTTCGTAATTTCCATTAATCCCAACCTGTGACAAGTAGTTCGGTTTTTGAGTCATTGGATTAGCGAGGGTATCCGTAATTACATAGGCAAAAACCATTGTGCCCGCCGGTTTTTCATCGTATACTTTTCCGCTAATTTTACCGTTATCTATTTTGCTTCCGGTTGAGAAAGTAAGGTTGAACGATTCAGCCATCGGGTTGCGGTTGTTTACATCAATTATGTCCGTGCCAAAAGTTATGATATAGGTAGTATTCTTGCGGAAAGGTTTTTCAAATTCTAATTGAAGTGTTCGTCCGCTCCAATCATACTCAATTTTTCCATCGATTGAAGGCGAAATAAAAATAGCATCCCGCACTGACCGCTTATCAACGTACTCAGAAAAAGTTACTTCGATTACGTCTCCTGTGAAATTGACAGTGCCGTTTGCCGGAGTGATCTCCTCAATCGCCGGTGGGGTTTTATCTATTTCACCGCCACTGGGACCCATTTGATTTGCGCACGAATAAACGAATACGACCGTGCTAAAGGTAAATAATTTGAATGCTATTTTTGAGATTGACGCCATCTTCTATATTCATTTACGTTTCTAAAATGTTCACCTGCGGTTCTAGCAAAAACATGTCCGCCCGTACCATCTGCTACAAAATAATAAAAATTATGTCTTTCAGGGAATATTGCAGCGAGCACTGCCGCTTTACCCGGATTGTTAATGGGCGCGGGCGGTAAACCACGGTGTTTATAAGTGTTAAACGGTGAATCTTTTTCGAGATCGGAATAATAAATTTTATTTCTTCTTTTTGAATCTCGTTTTAAATATTGCACCGTAGGATCAGCCTGAAGCAGCATTCCCCTTTTTAATCTGTTATGATACACGCCCGATATTAGAGAAAACTCGCTTTCGATATTCGATTCACCGTCTATGATTGAAGCCAAAGTTAAGATTTGATGTTTACTTATTTTCAATTTTTTCATCTGCTCTTTAACAGAATCGGCGGCAAAGATTTCATCCATTTTGTCTTTCAGTTTTACGATAATATCCTCTTCCTTACTATTAGTAAAAAAATAATAAGTATTGGGAAGAAGATATCCCTCTGCGTTGTTTTGCTTAATTCCAATCGTCCACAGAAACGTTCTGTTCTTTGAAAGAGCAATGAATTTAGAAGAATCAATACCTAACTCGCTTTTAAGTAAACCCGCCATGTTATGTTGCCAGATGCCCTCTTGAATGGTAACTAATTTTTGTTTACCCGGTCTGCCTTCAAGAAACAATTCAATCAATTGAAAGTAACTCAAACCGTTTGGTATGCGGTAGTAACCCGCTTTAATATTTGTTGCCGCTTGAAATAAAAATGCGGCTATTTTCATGTTTGATTTGCTTGGAATTATATCTTCCCGATGCAGCCTATCAATTACCTGATTTAAAGTACTTCCGCTTTCAATTTTGAATTCAATTGGTTCCGGAACTGTGTAATAATTAGGAGTGAAAAAAGTAAAAATCAAAAGTCCTAACAAAAAACCGAAAACAATTGTACTTACAACGACTTCGTTCTGCGATATTTTTTTTATTACATCCTTTTGAGGCTTTATTAAAAATTTTTCGAATTTGGTCACTTGATACAAAATTTAATTACAAAATGGAGATTGAAATATAGAAAATAAATTTATTTATTTCGCTTGGCAGGTGGAATTACCAACTTGGCAAATGTTTCTTGGGATAGCGATGGATATGCATTCGCGGATAATTGGAATCTTCTGCCGGACTTATATAGACTGCAACCTCTGTAAGCAATCATTGCGGCATTATCGCCACAGAATTGTAAATCCGGAATTACAAGTTTATTAGAGTACTTTTTTGCGAGCTGTTCAAAAGAGTTCCGAAGCGCTCTGTTTGCGGCAACGCCACCCACAAGAGAAAGCGATTTAATTTCATTCGACTTCATTGCTTTTTCAACTTTTCCGCTCAGCGCCTTAATTACGGCATACTGAAACGAGGCAGCGATATCGGGAATATCATCTTCGGGGATGTTTGAGATATCACTATAATTTTGCTGAAGATATCGCAGCACAGAAGTTTTAACGCCGCTGAAGGAGAAATCGTACTTCCCTTTTAACTGAGCGATAGGAAATTTAATTGCATTCTTATTGCCCCTTTCTGCTTCCGATTGAATTTTTGGTCCGCCCGGATAACCAAGCCCAATCATTTTTGAAACTTTGTCGAATGCTTCGCCTGCGGCGTCGTCTATTGTTGAACCCAGTTTGTAAATTGTAGTGAAATCTTTAACAAGAAGCAGCAATGTGTGTCCGCCGGATACAACGAGACATAGATACGGAAACTCAGGTTTTTCTTCCATCAGAAAGCCGGAATAAATGTGCCCCTCGATGTGATTGACCGGAACAAATTCTTTTTTCAGCGAATATGCCAAACCCTTCCCAAATGTAAGTCCAACAAGAAGCGCTCCAATCAATCCGGGACCTGCAGTAGCAGAAATAATATCAATCTCTTTCAGAGTTAAATTCGATTCGCTTAGAGCTTTGCGCAAAAGAGGAATTACCATTTGAAGATGCGCTCTGCTGGAAAGTTCCGGCACCACGCCGCCATAATTAACGTGAAAATCCTGCGATGAAATTAGATTCGCTAAAATCTTTTCTTCATTTATAATTGATACCGAAGTTTCATCGCAGGAGCTTTCTATTCCGAGAACAATCATCAATTCAACGAAAAAATTGATTTAGTAATGTACCACGCAAGCGCTGGGTTTTCTTGCAGCCTTCTGATTGAGTAGGCATGCCAATGCTCACCGAATGGAACGTAAACTCTAATCTTGTGCCCGTCGGAATTAATTTTATCGCGCAGAGAATCTTTTACACCGTAGAGCATTTGAAACTCGTACTTGTCTTTCGAAAGATTCTTCTCTTCAATCATTTTGTAGGCGCCTTCAACAAGAGGATCGTCATGTGTTGCAATGCCGACATAATTTCCGTTATCCAACATCAATTCCAATGCTTCAAGAAACTTCTCTCTGATTTTGTCTCTGTTTTTAAAAGCAATTTCTTCCGGTTCAACATAAATCCCTTTGCACAATCTGTAATTCGTTCCGTTCTTATTCAGCCTATCTACGTCTGCAATATTTCTTTTTAAGTATGCTTGAACCACTATTCCTACATTGGAATATTCTTCTTTTAATCTGCCGAATAAATTAAATATCGCATCGGTTACAGACGAATCCTCCATATCAATTCTTACAAAATTGTTCAGTTCTTTTGCGCGCTGAACAATCTCCTTGAGCTGATTATAACAAAACTCTGCGTCTATTAATAACCCCAATTGGGTGGGTTTGATTGAGAGATTTGAATTTAGTTCATGCTCATTAATTGCTTCTAAAACTTGAATAGCTCCTTTTTTTGCAGAAATTGCATCGTCAATAGTTTGCACTGATTCGCCAAGAACATCCATCGTTGCGATAATACCTCTTGCATTAAGCTCTTTTACTACTCTTATTCCGTCTTCTAATTTTTCGCCCGCGATATATTTTTTGGAAAATAAATGCACAACTGATTTGGGGAGAATCTTAACAAAATTTACTATTACACTATTTACTGCTTCCAAGAAAACTCCATATTTTTATACACTGAAATTTAGCTCGTTTTGGGGAATTATGAAAACTACATTTAATATTCATACCCATGAGCATGTTAAATGAAATGGCGCTATAATTGAAAACAGATTGACACGGATGCTTCGTTTCGCAGATTGGAAATCTTCTCTGCGCCGTATCTCAGATTAGTAATCTGAGAAATATTCTTGCCAAATTGGAGCTGTTAGCAGATTGTTAATCTGCGGTAAGGTGTATTGCAGATTTTTATCAAAATTCCCGAAGTCTAAAGTCCCAAAATTGTTTGACAGACTTTGGGAATTTATAATATTCGTCATCGCA
>JAHJTX010000134.1 GCA_018829545.1 Bacteroidota bacterium
AATCCTATTACCAGGTGAAGAAATTAGTATTGAATTTAATGAAGGAATTACTCAGCTTAAATCCGATGATTTGCAAATATATCATTTGAATAAATATCTGAAGGAGGAATGACAATGGAGTATACGAGATTAGGTAGATCAGGATTAAAAGTAAGCAGGCTGTGTCTTGGAACTATGAACTTCGGCGCGGTAGCCGATGAGAAAGAGAGTTTCAAGATAATGGATCGTTCACTTGATGAAGGATTAAATTTCTTTGATACTGCAAATGTTTATGGCGGTAAAATGGGAGAAGGTATTACTGAAAAAATAATTGGACGCTGGTTGGAACAAGGCGGCAAACGTGATAAAATTGTTCTTGCCACTAAAGTTTATGGGCAAATGGGTGCAGGGATAAATGACAAATATCTTTCCGCATATCATATAAGAAAAGCGTGCGGAGATAGTCTAAGAAGATTAAAAACAGATCACATTGATCTTTACCAAATGCACCATGTTCATAGAGATACGCCGTGGGATGAAATCTGGCAGGCAATGGAGCAATTAATTCAAGATGGAAAAATAACTTATGTTGGCAGCAGTAATTTTGCCGGATGGGATATTGCAACTGCATGCGAAGAAGCAAAGAGGAGAAATCTACTTGGATTGGTCAGCGAACAAAGCAAGTATAACTTATTCAATAGAAAGATTGAAAGAGAAGTGATTCCCGCATGCAAATATTACGGAGTAGGCATTATTCCATGGAGTCCGCTTGAAGGTGGGCTACTGGGGGGTGTTCTTAAGGATGTGAAAGAAGGACGTAGGAGCGCGGATGAAATTGTAAATAAATTGAAAATCAATCATGAGCAAATAAAAAAATGGGAAAAATTTTGCAATGGAATTGGTGAAGAACCGGCAAATGTTGCTCTTGCCTGGCTATTACATCAGCCGGGAGTAACCGCACCCATTATAGGTCCGCGCACGGTGCAGCAATTAGAAACATCAATTCAATCAGTGCAAATTAAACTTGATAAAAATTCGCTTGATACCCTGGATTCAATCTTTCCACCCGCAGGGGAAGCGCCTCAATATTATGCTTGGTAAATAATTTTAAAAATAAATTAGATGATAAAATGAAATATTTACACATTTACTTAACGATATTGATTCTTTGGCTCAGTTATTCCGCTAGAGTTGATTGCCAGCAGATTAACATCAGCAGGATTGAATCTATGCCGAAAATGCCCACTCCTTATTTAATGCGGGAATGGAAAGAAGTTGCAATCGGATATGATTCACTCGTATTTGATTTTGATCGAGCAGGGAAGCATTTGCCGCTTATCTTTACCAGAACGAATACAGTTAATTATCCAAATCAAAATTCATTTGGATTACATACGGTGGTTGGAACAAATTCTCCTCAATCCGGGGAAGCAATTAATTGTATCCCCGCAGTTATTGGCGCAACCCTTGTCGGGATCGATAAAAAGAATCAAAACGGAATTGATTATGTAGCAATGTGCAAAGAGTGGTTTAACAAAAGACCCGAACAAAACGTTTATAAAAATCATCCGGTAGATGATACTTATGATGATTGGTGGTACGAAACAATGCCGAATATCTTTTTTTATCAACTGTATAGTTTGTACCCCGAGACAACTGATTTCAAAGAGCAATTTTTATCGGTTGCAGATCAATGGTTTAGAACGGTAGAAGTAATGAACGGCAGGACTACACCATGGAATGTTCCATATATGAACTACCGGGGATTTGATTTGGCGAAAATGATTCCCTATGCAACCGGAGTAAAAGAGCCGGAAGCTGCCGGAGCGTTAGCCTGGATTTTTTACAATGCTTACTCCTACACCAAAATAGAAAAATACCGCATCGGCGCTGAGTTGAGCTTGGAATACTTAAATAGCCTTACAAGCAATCCATCGTATGAATTACAATTAGCGTATGGAGTTTATATCGCCGCAAGAATGAACGCTGAATTGGGAACGAATTATAACGTTGAAAAAATGATGAATTGGTGCTTCGATGTGGGACCGTTAAGAAATTGGGGTTCCGTTGTCGGCACTTGGGGAGGCTATGACGTAAGCGGTTTAATTGGTGAAGTAAACGGCAGCAATGATTATCCATTTTCCATGAATACATTTGAACAAATCGGCGCGCTTGTTCCACTTGCAAAATATGACGATCGCTTTGCCAGAGCAATCGGCAAATGGGTTTTGAATGCCGCAAACGCTTCCCGTCTGTTTTATACAAATTATCTTCCGGATAATAATCAAGACAGTGAAGAATGGGGACGTGTTTATGATCCCAAATCATACTTAGCTCATGAAGCGATAAGGCAGGAAAAATACGGTCAGCGTCCCTATGCTACGGGCGACGCTATTGACGGCGGCTGGGGAGCAACAAATTACACTCTTTACAGCTCCTCGCATGTGGGCATACTTGGTGGAATTATTGATACGACAAATGTTTCAATGATTTTGAAACTTGATCTTAACAAAACCGATTACTTCAAGAAATCAAGTTTTCCAACATTCCTTTTCTATAATCCATACGATGTAGATAAAATAGTTGAAATTGAGACAGGAACAGGATTACATAATTTATATGACGCGGTGAGTAATTCCCTGATTTTAAGCGGAGTTTCAGGGAAGGTACAAATTCAAATTCCCGCAGATCAAGCGAGAGTGATTGTAATAATACCGTCAACCGGAAATGTAACTTACGATTTGAATAAAACATCGGTCGATAATGAAGTTATAGATTACAGCAACGGGCAGGTCGTTAGTAATTATCCTCCGCGAATAAAAAGTTTAGCCTCAAAAACAATGGTGGTGTTAGTAGGTGAAAGTGTAAATATTTTCTGTACGGCAGAAGATAGAGAAGATAAAGATTTGAATTACTCGTGGAGCGCTGCAGGCGGCATACTTTCAAAAGATAGTTCAATCGTTGTTTGGACAGCGCCAAATGCAACCGGGAAATACAAGATTACCTGCATTGTAACGGATAATCAGGTCTCGGCGGATACTTC
>JAHJTX010000135.1 GCA_018829545.1 Bacteroidota bacterium
CTCAAGTTGAAATTCATCATGCGCCATTAATTCAATCATATTCTGCTGCCGGGGTTGATGTTGAACATCATATTCTGGAAGGCGGGCACAGTTTTCCCGAACGGAGAATTAAATTGGCTGAAATAATTGTTAATTGGATTTCCAATCATCGCGAGATAAAGAGATGAAAGAATTTGGCGATATGCCCATCGAAGAGTTCAAAAAAATTGGGTACGAATTTATAGACTGGATTGCAGAATATCTTCAAACAATTAGTGAAAAGCCGGTGCTGTCTCAAGTTCAACCTGGAGATGTAAAAAGAAAATTGCCGAATGAAGCTCCTCTCGATGGAGAAGCGTTTGACAAAATATTTGCTGATCTGAATCAGATAATAATACCGGGAATGACGCATTGGAATCATCCGAATTTTATGGCATATTTCAATTCAACTGCAAGCGGTCCCGGAATTCTTGCTGAACTTTTAAGCGGGGCATTTAATATAAATGGTATGCTTTGGAAGTCGTGCCCTTCATCAGCAGAGTTGGAAGAAGTTACGCTAAACTGGTTGAAAAAAATGCTCGGCTTGGATAATGGCTTTTGGGGAATTATTTACGACACGGCTTCAACAAGCACAATGCACGCAATTGCTGCAGCGAGGGAATCAATTGACGATTATAAAATTCGCGAGAAAGGTTTAGCGGGAAGAGATGACATTGGTTCACTTCGGCTTTATGCCTCCGAACACGCCCATTCCTCTATTGATAAAGGCGCAATAACTGTAGGAGTTGGGTTGAACGGAGTTAGAAAAATTCCAGTTGATTCGAACTTTAGTATGATTCCCGAAAAATTACGTGAAGCAATTCTTGAGGACAAATCAAAAGGATTCAAACCTTTCTGTGTTGTTGCAACGGTGGGCACAACATCGTCAACGTCGATAGATCCGGTTACTGAAATTGCAAAGATATGCAAGGAAGAGGATATATGGCTGCACGTTGATGCCGCTCATGCCGGCACCGCGGCAATAGTGCCGGAAATGAAATGGCTGATGGATGGATGTGAATTTGCCGATTCGATTGTTATCAATCCCCATAAATGGATGTTTGTCCCAATCGATTTAAGCGTGTTGTTCACAAAAAAACGCGATGTGCTGCGAAGGGCTTTCAGTCTCGAAGCTGAATATTTAAAAACTCCACATAATGCCGACGTAACAAATTATATGGACTACGGCATTCAACTCGGGCGTAGATTCCGCTCGTTAAAACTTTGGTTTGTTATCAGGTATTTTGGAGTCAACGGACTAATTGATAGAATTAGAGAGCATCTTCGACTGGGACGGCTTTTTTCTTCGTGGATAGAAGAAGATGAGCGTTTCGAACTCTTGGCGCCGGTTCCATTGAGCACAACGTGCTTCCGTGCGGTTCCGGCTTTTATCAAAACAGAAGAGGAGTTGAATATCTTCAATGAGAATCTGATGAACAACATCAATTCAACCGGCAGAGTATTTCTATCTCATACAAAGTTGAACGGCAAATATACGATCAGGTTAGTCGTCTCGGGAATTCGGACTGAGGCGAAGCATGTTGAAGAAGCTTGGCAGATTATTCAAGAGGAATACCAAAAACTCGTGAGATAACTAATAAAAAAAACCCGACAGAAGCCGGGTTTATATTGGTTCAATTTATACACAAAATGCAATTATTTGATGACTTTAACTTCTTGTGCTTGAGGACCCTTTTCTCCATCTGCAACAGTAAACTCAACTTTTTGTCCTTCATCAAGTGCTTTGTAACCTTCGCTTTGAATAGAACTGTAGTGTACAAAAACATCTTTGCCACTATCTGAATGAATAAAACCGTAGCCCTTTGACGAGTTGAACCATTTTACGGTACCAAGTTCGCGCTCTGCCATAATTAAATCTCCTACTTGCTTTAAAAAAATTATTTAACATTTAGAGCAGGGTACAAAAAGTTTAAAAATGCAAAAACAAATTAAATACTAATGTTTACTGCTCAAGCCCCGAAAACATAAAAAGAAAATTATTAATAACAAAGCAATATTACTAAATCATGAAGCAGCGAACATCGTTTAACAAAACTCCCTTTGTAATTTAGCCGAATAGAATGTATGAGAATTCATTCCATATTTTGTTTATTTTATACATTGGTTTTAGTGAACTACAATAATGAAAGTCAAAACTATAAAATCTAAATTGTTGGCAGTTGGTTTGGCGCTTGTAATTTACTCGTGCAATGCGCCTCACTCCAACCCTCTCGATCCTGAAAATCCGGATAATAAATTCGTTGTTCTTTCGGGAACGGTTGAAACTGAGACCCTTCCGCGTGAACCGATTGAAGGCGCAAGTATTTTTTGGATGAACGATAACATTTTGATTAAAACCAATCAAGACGGCAAATTCAAAATCGATAACCTTTCAAGAAAAAGCGGGTGGCTTCAAGTAACAAAAATGGGATTTTCGAATGACTCTACTTTCATCACTTGGAATGAACAAAAAGTTATAAGCGTTAACAGATACCTTAATTCAATACCGCAAATTGAAAATCTAAAACTTTACACGATAGTTCTAAATAAATTCCCGCAGAATCAAACGTTCAAACTTACTATTGAAGCGGACATTTCCGATAGAGAAGAAGACGTTGATTCCGTATTCGTTGAAAATGAAAGCGTAGACATTTTTTATCCGTTATCTGAAATACGGAAAAACCATTTCGAGCGGACATTTGTTGAGATCGATTTGAATATACTTTCATTTGACGAAGTGATTGGCAAGGAATTTAATATTGTGGTAAAGGATAAATTCCATAATCAATTCGTTATCGGCGGAACAAATGTTAAAAGAATTATTAAGCAGGAAGTAGAAACCATTTCGCCGAAGAATTATCAAGATTCAGTTTCTCAAACTCCTGAACTTAAGTGGAAAAGATTTCAGCCCGGATTTAAATTCGATTATTTCGCGGAGATTTACACGGATGAAGTTCAACCGATAAAAGTTTGGGAATCCGGTTTGATAAGCTCTGATTCCATTTCCGTAAAAGTTGATCAAGCTATCACCGGAAATATTTTCGGAGAATATTTCTGGGTCATTTGGGCTGCAGATGAATTTGAAAATAAAACCCGGTCAAAACCAGCAACGTTTATAGTTAGATGAGGAATTAAAAGAATGCTGTTTAATCCAAGTGAATTTACCGAGCATATTAAATCGCTGAATAAAAATCAGTTAAAAGCAATTTCTAAATTAAGCCGAGCGTTAAATCAATTCGAGCAAAAAGAATCTTTAATTGAAGAAACTTTGGACTGGGTAATAAAAATTGTAAATGCCGAGAGGGGATTGTTCGCCAAGTTGAATTACAGTGAAAATAAATTTGAACTTGTAGCTGCGCGGAATATTGAAGAAGAAAATATTGGAGACCTCTCTAAATTTTCTTCCGGAATACTCCAAAAAACTGTGGTCGACAAAAAGGCTCTTCTTTACCATGATGCGCAGACCTCGCCGGATATATCAAAATTTGAAAGCATTCACATCAATAAAATAAAATCAATTATTTGCGTGCCGATTTTTAAAGAGAAGGAAATTTGGGGAGTAATTTTAGTTGATAGTTCCAGTAACCGCCAGGATTTCACACAGGAAAATCTTTTATTTCTGGAATTTTTCGGGAATCTGGTTTCGCTAACACTCGATAAAATAATTGATCTTGAAAAGCTTAGCACGGAAAAACTAATTCTCGAGAATAAACTTGCCGAGAATATCTCAATTCCGGAGATGATCGGGAACAGCAGACCGATGCAGAAATTAACCACTATGCTGAGTAAGGTTTCTAAAACCGACGCAACAGTTTTAATTCTTGGCGAAAGCGGTACGGGCAAAGACCTCGCAGCAAAAGCAATTCACAATTTGAGTTCACGAAAAGACAAACCATTTCTCGCGCAGTTTTGCGGCGCAATTCCCGATACACTTCTCGAAAGCGAATTGTTCGGATATAAGAAAGGCGCATTCACCGGAGCGGCTGCGGATAAAAAGGGACTGCTTGAAGCGGCTGAAGGCGGCACATTTTTTCTTGACGAGATTGGCGATATATCGAACGCGCTGCAGGCAAAACTGTTGCGTGTGCTGGAGAATAGGGAAATCATCCGGCTTGGAGACACCAACGTTCGCAAAATTGACGTAAGGATAATTACAGCAACAAATCAGGATTTACAGCAGCTTGTAAAAGAAGGAAAATTCAGAGAGGATTTGTTTTACAGATTGAATGTGTTTCCAATAAAAATTCCAACTCTCCGCGATAGACCCGGCGATGTAACTTTACTTGCAAATCATTTTATTGAAAATTCTGAGATAGCAGAAAAAAAGCTTACTCCATCCGCTGTAAGAAAGCTCGAAGGATTTACTTGGCCCGGCAATGTTCGGCAGCTATTTAATGTCATTCAAAGAGCTTTGATTCTATGCGAAGAAGACAAAGTTGATGCCGATGCTATTATTTGGGATGAGGAAGATGATTTCAAAATTATTGGCGGATCGTTAAAACACATTGAGAAGATGGTGCTTATCGATCGGCTGGAAAAATATGCGGGCAATAAAACAACCATTGCCGACTCTTTGGGCGTTTCTGTGAGATGGGTTCAATTAAAAATTAAAGAATGGAATTTGGAGAAATAGTTGCAGCTTTCTTCTGAAAAAATATTGTTTGAAAAATTTGAAATTATTTCCTGCTTTAAGAAGGATGATTCTTCCGCTGTTTACCTTGCGAATCATATTTATCTTGCAAAAAAAATAATTCTCAAAGTCTTAAATCTCAGCAAACAAAGTGATAGTTCGGTAACAGAAAGATTCAAACGCGAAGCAAAAATTCTCGCAAAGCTGGATCACCCCAACATTATTAATGTTCTTGATTTTGGCGTGCATGAAAAATTCCTATACATTTCCTTTGAGTATTTTGAAAGTGCTAATCTGAGAACTCATCTAAATTCAATCAAACTATCAACCGAGCAGATAAAAAACATTGCGGCACAGCTTTTTAATGGATTGAATTATGCTCACTCGAATGATGTAATTCACCGGGATTTGAAACCGGAGAATATTCTTCTCGATAACAATTTCAAATTGAAAATCAGCGATTTTGGATTAGCTCAACTCGGCAGCGATAATTTTATAACTTCAAAAACGTCTTTGCTCGGCACGCCTTCGTATATGTCCCCCGAGCAAATTCTTGGTGAAAAACTAACTATCCAATCTGATCTTTTCTCTGCGGGAATAATTTTGTACGAG
Source organism: Bacteroidota bacterium (assembly GCA_018829545.1). Classification (GTDB taxonomy): domain Bacteria; phylum Bacteroidota; class Ignavibacteria; order Ignavibacteriales; family Melioribacteraceae; genus JAHJTX01. The sequence goes on from JAHJTX010000135.1 coordinate 5,261, forward strand.
TTGGCTATTGGTGACGTGCTGTTCAACGGAAACGATATCAACAACACCATTAATTCAATTATTAATTTCTCTATTGATGATGTAGATGAAAAACTTAATAATTGTGATGAAAAGTTGAAAGAGTTAATAGTCGGTCTTCTAAATCCCAACAAAAAAAAGCGAATCGTTTCCTCCGGTGAAGCGCTTACAATTTTGGGGGCTGCTTCGGTTGCGATTGAACCAACTAAAAATCAAATAAAAAAAACAAAATTTGTAATTCCCATTTTGGGTTTTTTACTTTTGGCTGCTCTGGTATTTGTTCTTTCCCAATTTTTTGCAGATGATAAAAATATTCCCGAAACAAAAACGGAATCGAACCAAACTCTTCAATTGAGCGAACCGCAAGTTAATGACTCGCTTCAATCTGAAACTGCGGTTGACAGACGGAGTAATCCAAAAGCAGAGAATAAATCACTTATTAAAAGAGAGGGCGCAGAAGACAGAAAGGATATAACAAAGACAAAAGCAGAAATTGAAACCGGATTACTTTTTGTTGAGTGCAAGCCTTGGGGATATCTGTTCGTTGATGGAGACAGCGTAGACACAACTCCAATTTCCAATCCGATAATTCTTGAATCCGGAGTTCATCATCTAAAAATAGCGCATCCGGATTATCCTCTATTTCAAGAGAGCATTAAAATTGCCGCTAATGAGACGAGCAGAATTCATGTTAATTTGGACACTCTATTTGCTTTTTTTGACTGCAAAATATTTCCGTGGGGCGACGTTTACATTGATGACGTTTTATTGGGGCAGACGCCTTTTACCAATTTGAAAAGAATTCATCCTGGAAGACACACGCTGAGATTCGAAAATCCAGCCTATCCGGTATATTCAAAAGAAGTTGAGTTTTTAAAAGGAGATACTGTAAAATACTCTTATAATTTTAACTTGAACAACCGGAATAATTGATGGAATAATATTTGTTTGATTATTATAAATTTTGAAGAGAAATGAAAAAACTAATTCTAATATATTCGCTTGCTTCGTGTTCAATAATTGCACAATATCCTCAGTGGGAAACTTTCGGCAAAATGATAAATCCCGTTGCCGGCGGTCAGGCATTGGTGGTTGATAATAAAGTCTACATTTTGGGTGGTTATTCGGACGAGGTTCAAAAAAATGTTGACTGGATTCAAGAATTCAATGTTGATACAAGACAATGGAAAATTATTGGAAAAATGAGTGTTCCACGTTTCGGATTTTTGGCCGGGAAGTACGGTGAAGAAATTATTATACTCGGCGGCGTGCAGGATACTGTTGATAACGCTGTAAACATGGAAAGCTTCCCTTTTGGGTATGACTATACAAAGTCAGTTTTTGCCGATACCAATTTTAATAGAATTTTTGCCGCGGGACAGATACTTAACGATATATTTTACATTTTCGGAGGAAATGCATTTCAATTTTCCGAATCGAAAAATCTGCCGTATTTAAGCGCAATTGATCTTGAAAATGACTCAATTGCATTTTCCGTTGATTCTCTGTTTTTGGGAAGCGAACTTCCCAGTCAGCAGATGTCAGCCGCTTTTAACGACAATGTGTACCTTTTCGGCGGAGTTATTAACGGAGTTTCAAAGCGAACTTATTGCTTCAATTCAACTGATACCTCATTCTCAAGAGTTCCAATAGATTTAATTTCACCGCGAGCTGCTGGCTGTGCCGTGCCTTTTGCCGGCAATGACGTGATTTATATTATCGGCGGCTATAATGAGAGCAATCAGGCTCTAAAGTCGTCAGAAATCATTCATATATTTGGAGATAATTACTTTATTGAGGAAGCCCAAAATCTAGTTAATTCTCGAAAAAATTTGATGGCTGTTGAATATAAGTCGGATATTCTAGTTTTCGGTGGATTTGACGAGCTGGGGAGAGTTGTGCCTCATATCGAAAGGTTAGCGCTTTCAACTGCAACTACAACAGCAGAAAACCGTTTTAGAGCGGTTAATTTTTCTTTAGAGCAGAATTATCCGAATCCGTTTAATCCAACTACAGTTATAAAGTTTCAACTGCCAAGTTCCAAGTTTGTTAAACTGAAGGTCTATGATTTGCTCGGCAGAGAGATTCAAACTCTAATTGATGCTCCTATGCCGAGCGGAGAGCACGAAATTAGATTCGATGGGAGTAATCTTGCCAGCGGTGTCTATATTTACAGATTAACTGCCGGCGGCTATGTCTACAACAGAAAAATGATTTTGGCAAAATAATATGAAATCAAAAATCAATTTATTTTGCATCGTATTATTTTTACTGATAACTAATGTTGAAGCTCAAGAATACATTGCCTCACTCGAAAGCGCTTATGAAAATTTTAACTACTCAAAGGTTGTTGAGCTCAGTAATCAAATCTTAAATTCGGATTCCGAAATCGATTCTGAAGCTAATTTGCATATCCTCACGTTAAAAGCCGCTTCCGAATATGCAATGGGGAATAATGAATCTTCAAAGAGGACATTCATTCAACTACTTGGTGCGAATCCACTTTATGATTTGGATTCAAAGAAGTTTTCGCCGAAAATCGTCAGTTTTTTCAATAATATTAAAAGAGATTACTCAAGTATTTCAGCTCAAGTGAATAAACAGGATGTTTTAAAAAGGGATTTCATTAATGAGGAAATAGAGCCTCAAACAATTTTTAATAGAGAGCTTTTTTCGTCGGCGCTGGTTAAATCTGCAATAATTCCCGGCTGGGGGCAAATATCGCAGAGCAATAACTTAAAAAACTGGGCGATTATCTCGGCATCGACCGTGAGTTTGGCTGGAATGGTTTACTCAATTATCAATACAAATAATCTTGAAAGAAGATATCTCGCTGCTACCGATAAATCTGAGATCGCCGCAAGGTACAAAAATTATAATGACTCGTATAAAATTAGGAATACTTTAATAGCCGGATACGCATTGATTTGGATTTATTCTCTACTGGACTTATTGTACTTTTCGAATGAAATGTTTGTTGTTGAATCCATCCCGACTGCATCGAATTTCGGCTATGATTCACTTCCACTAATATCCTTACAAGTGAAATTTTAGTGCGAATAAATTTCGCCCGAACGAAGATTTTTCACAAATAAAATCAGCAGAATGCACAAACCTAAAATTAAAATATGCTGTATTTCAAGTTTAAGCGAAGCTGAAATTGCGGTTAAATACGGAGCCTCTGCAATAGGTTTGGTTTCAGAAATGCCCAGCGGTCCCGGCATAATTTCGGAAGAACTAATACGCACTATTACGAAAGAATATTATTCAAAGGTCGATACATTTTTATTAACGAGCAGATTGAAAGCATCCGAAATAATTGAACAGCAAAAATTCTGCGGTACAAATACGATACAGATTTGTGATAGAATAACTCATGATAATCTGATTTTACTGAAAGAAAAAATTCCTAAAATAAAACTCGTTCAAGCGCTTCATGTTCATTACGAGAATACGCTGCGCGAAGCTTTGGATATTGAAAAATATGTTGATGCAATTCTATTAGATTCTGGAAATCAGAAGAAAGAAATAAAAGAACTCGGCGGAACTGGTAGAACGCACAACTGGAAAATAAGCAAAAAAATTGTGGCTAGTGTTTCAGTTCCCGTTTTTCTTGCAGGAGGATTAAATCCCGCTAACGTTAAAAACGCAGTTGAGATTGTGAATCCATATGGATTAGATGTGTGTTCAGGTGTTAGAACGGATGGACTTTTGGATGAATTAAAACTGAAGCAATTTTTTGAGGCTGCGGGTTATACCAAATAATCTACGGCTCGCGTAAATAAATACGATTCCATATTATTCAACGATTTTAACGAAGAAGCATCATCAAGGCAGATCGTGTATTTCGATAATGCCATTCTGCCCAAATTAAAATCCATTAGTATTCTTTGCAGCCAGGATGGGAATCCGTTTGAAAATTTGATTTCGAGGATAAAATATTTTTGAAGCGGGTAATACATCTCTTCATCGGAATAAAGTTTTGCAATTGAAGGAAGAAGGACGTATCGCAGGTTTTTATCGAAAGTAATTCTAAGTCTATCATCGAATTTAAATGTGTACGCTTCCCGTTCATAAACAACTAGAATTATCGGCTTTAATTGGCTCGAATGGATATTGTGAATAAACATTTCCGCATCAGAATATGAAGCCGTTGTTCCATAATTAGTAAGAATAAAACTGTCAAAATCCTTTGTGTTCAGAAATTCGCTGACATTATGAAACATAATAGGGGAGCGGTTTTTATTTATGTAATTGTCATTTTTTCTCTTAATTTCCAAAAATACAATATTATTCTCGCGGTAATCATTATAACCGCGGATTCTAATTTTTTTCCTTATTTGAAGTCCATCAATTTTTTCGTGATAAAAACTTAACTGGGATGTGTCAAAATAAATGCTTCTTACCGTGTAAGTGTTATCCAGACACTCACTTGCAAATTCATCAATGTCAACGTAAGGGAAAAGTCTTTTCCTGATATGATTTACAGACGATAGCGGAACAAGATATTTATACTCAAGTCTCATCCCAATCCAATTTAATAATTAAAAAAATTCGCTTCTATTAAACTACTAAATGCTTCGCCCCAAAAGAGCAAAGCATTTTATTTTATTCTATCAGGACGGTAGTTTCAATGGAGACAGATTGTTTACTATTCTCATCAAATACAGAAAAAACAATTTTATATTCTCCGAGGGGGAAGGTGCCATTCAATTCAATCTGCGATTCAATGGGTATATCTAAAAACTGCTCGGAGTTTGTTTTTTCAATCTTGCCAAAATCTGCATATTCAAGCGTATCAAATTCGGGATTGATTAAGTTAATATGATAGGAAAGTTGTATCGAAAATTCATCTTCGCTTTGAATATGTTTGATACCTTTAACATTTGCAGAAGAATTAATTTCCCAACCTTCATCTAAGGAAAAAGCGAAAGCTTCGGGATTGAATAATTCTAATTTCGGTTCATCGCTTGCGCATGATGAAACAAGGAGCGTGAAAATTGTTATGACGCAAAAAATAATTAATTTTCTCATAATATTTTGATAGTAAATAATTTCTCGTGAATTACTAACTCGCCTTACGCAAAAGTCTGAAATTAAATTGTAGATCGAAGCAAAGCTTCGATAAAATGCTTGTTTTTTACGATCCCGATAAATTTCGGGATCGCCCTACAAGTTCTGCGTAACGTGACTTAAAAAATAAAAAGCCTGAAAAAATTCAGCACTCGATTTTAATTCCTCTTCTTAAATTCTTCCATGAATGCAATTAAATCCTGAACTCCTCTAAGAGGGAATGCATTATAGATTGAGGCTCTTAAACCGCCGACAGAGCGGTGACCTTTCAATCCGGAAAATCCATTCGCACTCGCTTCAGCAATTAATTTTTTATCTAATTCCTCGTTCTGAAGTTTGAACGTAACATTCATCAAAGATCTATCTTGCTTGGCGGCGGTTCCAGTATAATAGCCGTTGCTGTCATCCATGTAATCGTATAACAAATTAGCCTTGGTTAGATTTTTTTCGTACATAATTTCCAGCCCGCCCATTTTGAGCAGCCATTTAAAAACTAATCCGATTATATACACTGTGTAAGTAGGCGGAGTGTTATACAAAGAATCGTTTTCAGCGTGGATTTTATAATTCAAATAAGTGTGCAGGCTATCCGAACTTCGCTCCAGCAAATCTTTTCTGATTATTACAAGCGTACATCCCGCAGGTCCCATATTTTTTTGAGCGCCTGCATAAATCAAACCGTATTTATTAATATCAATTTTCTTATGAAGAATATCTGATGATGCATCGCAAACTAATGGAACATCTCCTACTTCTGGTTCATTTGTAAACTGAGTTCCAAAAATTGTATTGTTGGAAGTATAATGCACATAGGATGCTTCTAATGAAAGTTTAATTTCATCTGCTTTAGGAAGTCTTGCAAAATTCTCTGATTCTGTTGTTGCGGCAATATTTACGGCGCCAACTCTCTTTGCTTCTTTAACAGCTTTTTTTGCCCAAGCGCCGGTTACAATATAATCAGCTTTATTTAAAGGAGGCATCAAATTCAATGGCACTATAGAAAACTGAAGCGTTGCGCCGCCTTGTAAAAACAAAATTGAATAGTTATCACCAATGCCTAATAATTCACGTAAATCCCTTTCAGCAGATTTAATTATCTCATCGTATGCTTTTGAACGGTGGCTCATTTCCATTACAGACATACCGGCTCCTTTGTAAGAAAACAAATCCTGCTGAGCTTCTTTTAATACTTCTTCTGGCAGAATTGCTGGGCCTGCGCTGAAATTATAAATTCTCTTTTCCATAAATTTTCCTCTCTTGAGTGCTTTCTTAAATTAATAGAACAAAGTTATTTTTTATATCAAATTAAATGAACTAGTAATCCATCTCTAAGCTTAGGCTCGAACCAGGTGGATTTTGGGGGCATTGTTTCACCCGCATCAGAAATGCTAATTAAATCGTCAACCGCCACCGGAAACATTGAAAAGGCTGCTGAAGCTTTACCGGTATCAACTAACATCTCCAGTTCCGAAGTGCCTCGGATGCCCCCGATAAAATCTACATTATCATCAGTCCTAGGATCGGTGATGCCAAGAACAGGATTGAGTAGAAAATTTTGAAGAAGACTCACGTCGAGTTTATCGCCAACACTTTCGCCAGGGACTACATTATCATTCGGCTTTAGTAAATGCCATTGCTTTTCGAAATACATACAAAATGATTTACTCTCGGAAGGAATTGAATTGTCTGCTTCCTCAATAGAAAAATTCTTCTTGATTTTTCCGAAAAACGCTCTTTTACTCATTCCATTCAAATTATAAACTACGCGATTGTATGGAAGAATTTTCAATTGTTCCGCAGGGAAAAGTACCGCAAGGAAAAAGTTATATTCTTCATTTCCGGTCTGAGCAATATTCGATTCTTTCATTACCTTTTGGGCTCTGCTTGCGCTCGCAGCACGGTGATGACCATCGGCGATGTAAAGCTTTTCAACTTTGCCGATTTCAAACTGAACAATGTCGTAATAATCTGAAGGCATTACCCAAACCGTATGCTCAACGCCGTCCTTAGCCGTGAATGAATAAATCGGCTCAATTTCCATAGTAGAGTTCACAATGTCGTTTATTTCATTCACTTCTCTGTATGTAAGAAATACTGCTCCGGTTTGAGCTTCAGTAGTTATGATGTGATTAGTTCTATCATCTTCTTTAATTCTTCTCGTCTTCTCATGTTTCATTATCACATCGTTGTTGTAATCTTCAACAGAAAATGTTGCTGCGATTCCAACCTGAGTCTGTTCACCCCATGTTAATTTGTACACATAAAATTGCTGTTTCTCATCCTGAACTAAAGGAGCTTCCTCTTGAAGTCTTTTTAAATTAGCTTTTGCGCGTTGATAAACTTTTTCCGAATAGACTTCGGTATTATCTGCGAGTTCAATTTCTGAACGAGTAACCCTTAAAAAATTGATCGGATTATCTTTGGCAAGCTGTGCTGCTTCTAAACGGTTAACAACATCGTATGGAACGCTTGCAACTAAATGTGCAACGGATTTTTCGGGACGTAATGCTCTAAAAGGTCTAATTACTGCCATTCCTTCCTCATATTCTTATCTCAAAATGATCACAAAACAATAAAAATTTTACACTAGAAATCTATTACTTTTCCGCCTCATTGTCCGCAAATTATTGAGGAAAATTAGAAAAGCGCTATTATTTGCTGATAAAATCTGTCCCCAAAATAATTAAATTATCGGGGACAGTATTTTTTTTATAATGCCTTTAGGATGGAGATCATGCTTGACATCTCATCAACTATTTTATCCGTATTTCCATCAAAGCCAACGCTTTTGAAGCGAATGTTTCCATTTGCATCTAAAATGAATTTTGTTGGAATTCCGGAAACTTTAAAATCAGTGATTACTTTATTTTCTTCATCCATTAAAACATTGAATGGGTAATTGTTCTTCCTAATAAAATCAGATGCATTTTTAATTTTGTCGTCAACATTTTCCCACGAGTTAATAAATAAGAACTCAACTTTATCGTCATCACTGAATGCTTCAACAGCTTTTTTCATACCGGGGAAAGACTGTCTGCAAGGACCACACCAGGTAGCCCAAAAATCGACTATTACAATTTTACCTTTCAGGGATTCGAGAGAAACCTCTTCGCCGTTCAGGTTTTTAAGACTGAATTGTGGAGCCGGCATATTAATCATTTGCTTTTTCAATTCAGCCATTAGATTGCTAGCGGCGGTAGATTCGAACTCGGAGATATATTCTTCAAAACCCTCATCAGAATTGGTCCTCTTAATATAAATTTCTTTAAATAAATCACGCATCTTTTTAGAACTTTTTCCGTTCTCAATAAATGCGGCGATTTCCTCATCAACTCTCTCAAATTCCTCTTTATCAAATAGTAACTGAACGTAGAGTTCGTTTATTTCCACATCTTCAGAATTTGTTAAATCAGCAGATTGCTGAATGTCGGCGTAAGCGCCATCAATATCTTTTAGTGCGTGCTTAGCCTTTGCGGAAGTAAACAGATTGTAGCCCGCCATTTCTTTTCTGTCTTTTTCCCATTCTTTTTCGGAAAGGTATTTCGGCTTTTCTCCACTCGGATTGTCTATTTCTGCAAGAGATTTTTCCGATCCCATTTTTGAAATTTCAAGAGCAATTTTTGTATCAGCTCCATCTTCCAAAATTTTATTGGAAATATTATAAAAGCGGTATGTGGAAACTTTAGCAGCATTCCGCTTAATGAACTTATACGCCAAATTAAATTTACCCTTATCCCGATATCCAGCGAGAATCATGTCGCTCAAATTGGTTAAGTATTTGCTGCCAGGATATTTCTTTTCAAACTCGCCGATCATGCTTAATTTTTTATCATCATTCGGCTCGGCATAAATTGCCCGGTATTCTTTTACCTGAAAAAAATTATTTTGCGGATTCAATTTTAATAATTCGCTTTCGAACTGTTTGGATTTTTCAATATCATTTAATCGATTATACCAGTCTGTCAATAATGTTAAATCGTCCTCACTTTTTTCCGAAATCAATTCGACTTGGGAAAGAATTCTCTCAATTTCAACCTTACCCTCTTCATCTTTCAATTGATTGAGAAGCGGTAGATAAGCAGAAGCAAATTCTGTTTCAAGCTCCGGATTGGATTCAAAAGCATTTTCAAATATTGACAATGCAGAGTCCTTTTCCATTTCCATATCCAAATAATAACTACCCCAACCGCCTAAAGCAACTGCAAATCCGGCATTGGCAGCGGCGAGTACATTTTTTTGAGCATCGTAGAATTTGATTAAATAGCCCGCATTAGAATTGTTATCAACGTCATCTCCAACTTTGAATTTAATCAGCGCTCCGTAATGGTTTGACTCTGGGACAAATGCTCCTTCCCAATAACCGCCTTTATCAGCAAGTTCAACCCCAACGGTTTTATCTAAATCTTTGTTAAACAGATAAACATTCATCGTTATCGCGAACGCTCTATCATCTTCATTTAATACTGGTAGATATTTAACTATGACTTGTTCTCCTGCTATTGGATTTGAAGGAAGGAATGAAAATTTTTGAGTTGGTTTTTGGTCAGCGCATGAACTAATTATAAACGCAGCAATCAGAATAATTGAGATCGCAAATAATCTATTCATATTTTCCTCCACAAAATTTAATTGGCATGA
>JAHJTX010000136.1 GCA_018829545.1 Bacteroidota bacterium
TAACGATGGGCTTCAAATGATATTGTTCTAAATTCATTTACTGCTTCTGTGATTGTCATTTTTATTCTTTTATTTGTTTTAAGTAAACTATGATTTATGTAAACGGTATAACGTCAAAACTAAGCGGTGCTGATTACACAACAATGATTTCAAAACACTCAAAATTTTTACACTGAAAAAATGCCGGATGAATATAACTATCCCAAAACAAATTTCCCAAACAAGGGCGACTAACTCAAAATTTAGAAAAAAGCCGGCCGATGGCACAGCGTCCGCTTAAATTTTTTTGTTAGGTATTCCTGATTTACGCTGTGAAATTGTCAACAAAATAAATATCCAGATTTAAGGAGCTTTCTGTTATTTTAATGATACATTAAAAGTAAAACAGTAAATTACAAAAAACAAACTAATCCATTATACCTATTGATTCAATAAAATCTGGAGGAATATCTCCGTTTTTCCACCCTGCAATTGCAAAATAATATAATGGTTCTCCTTCAATTGAAAACCTGTGACGGTACCGTTCTAAAATGAATATATCGAGATACTTTGAGAAAATAAGTTCACGTATAGTCTTGGAAAATCCTGTTTCATCACTTTTGTCCAGGAATGTTTCCTTAATATTAAATCCAATCCATCCGTTATTATTTAAAAAATTAAATGCTTCAACAAATGCTGTTGTTGGTATATCACCAAATCCTAAAGCAGCAACAGATGTCAGGCAATCAAAAGACCAGGAAGCCATTTCATCGCGCTGTACTTTATTCAAATTACAAAAGTCATACACATAATAAGCATCATAGACAAAAGGCCTGTCACGTATTGTTGCGTCATAGGCTTCTGGAATAATATCAACTCCAATTAATCTCGACACACCCTCTTTTTTTAAACATTCCCCCATCATACCATTTCCAGCGCCTAAATCAAGAACACGGAGTTCTGAAAAGTTACTATTCTGAGACTGAGCCACTGAAGATTTTAGTATTGATGTAACCTTGCTCGGAGACTGGCATTTTAGGCGTTCATAAAATAATTGTTCATATAGCCCGGGGATTTTGTATATTTCACTGTAATCGTGAAAGCGTAATTTTCTTTTTCCTTCTTGTTCAAGTAAATAAAAAAATGTTTCATCCTGTGCCAGACTGTCTACATCTGCTCGCGGAAACTGGATTCGATGTCTCTGTATCATATTTTCTTCTCTTTCTATATAATTAAATTATTGTTTTTTAATGAGTATAAGTATTTATAAATGTTAATAAATGTAACATAAACTTCAAAATTATTTATTCAAGAATTGTCTTATTTCATCAAAAGATTTCTTTCCTTTAAAAAGATTTCAGCGACTTTCTCGGGAGAAACCTTCTCTACGTCTACTTTATAATTAAGCTCACGCATTGCATTATCGCTAATCAGCCCTGTTAACTTTTTTAGCATATCTTCTACTTCAGGAAACTTGCGCAGCAATTCTTTTCTCACAACAGGCATGGCCTCATAAGGTGGAAAAAATTGAAGGTCATCGTCAAGTGTCCTCAAGTCATATGCGGCAATCCTGCCATCGGTAGAGAAAGCGCAAATAACGTCAATCTCTCCATTTGCAACCGCTTTATACATGAGTTCCGGTGACATATCACGAACTTGTCGAAAATGTAGATTATAAGCAGCAGCCAATCCTTTCAGCCCATCTTCACGCTCTATGAACTCTGAAGTAAACCCGGCCTCGAGAGATGAAGCAACTTGGGCTAAATCACTAACTGTTCTCCAGCCGTGTTTATCCGCTTTTTCTCCCGAAACAGTAAGCCTGTATGTATTATTAAAACCAAACGGCCTGAAAACAGTGAATCCATAATTTTTTTCATAGAGGGCTTTAACATATTTAAATATATCTTTATTAGTCCAGCCAGGTTGAAGTTCAGATTTGAAAACAACTGAAAGCGATGTACCGGAATATTCAGGATAAAGATCAATTTCACCATTTTCCAATGCTTTCTGACAGATCACCGTACCACCGAGATTGAAAATGCGCTCAACATATAAATCCGTATGATTTTCGATAATTTGCGCCATAATTTCCCCAAGTATAAACTGCTCGGTAAAGTTTTTTGAACCTATTCGAATGACTTTTTTGTCTTGATTATCTGCAACTCCGCTGCCCAATTTTAGTGGAAAAACCAACACACCAAAAAGCACAATAACAACCACAATGCTTCCGATTGCCCGCCATCTCAAATTTCTCTTTTTTCGTCCTGGACGAATGAACAATCCGACTGTTTCCATTACAAAATCTAAAAACAAAGCCAGAACAGCAGCCGTACCGGCGCCGAGTAGTACGAGTGGCATTTGGTCGAGCGCTAATCCGCGGTTAATGAAATCTCCCAAACCGCCCGCACCAATAAAAGTAGATAATGTGGCAATCCCAACACAAATGGTTGTAGCAGTACGAATACCACTCATAATAACAGGTGCAGCCAAAGGCAGGTCGATCATCCACAAACGTTGATGTTTGGAAAATCCAATCCCGTCAGCTGCCTCCAATACATCCGACGGCAACTCACGCAAAGCAGTCAGTGTATTTTGGAAAATGGGGAGCAGTGCGTATAGCGTTAAAGCAACGATTGCCGGCAATTTTCCAATCCCTAAAAATGGAAGCAAAAATGCAAGCATGGCCAAACTCGGGATGGTTTGCATGATTCCTGTTGTCCCAAGTGCAAAGGCCTGGAAAACATGATGGTTTCTCGCCCATATTGCCAGGGGTAAAGCGATACAAACAGCAGATACCACTGGAATTGCGGTAAGATACAATAAGTGGTCAAATAATTTTAACTGCAAATCCGGCAACCTACCAGAGAATTCTATCAGTACATTTTGCATTCTAAGAAACCTCAATTCTTTTTTTTACTATAAAGCGCAAGTTGCTGAGCAGGCTTTTCAAAAAGCTGTTTAACGAAAGGGGTTGCTGGAGCATTGATCAACTCTTCCGCTTTGCCGACCTGCTCAAGCCGCCCATTATGCATAACGGCAATGCGATCTGCGAGCATGATTGCTTCAAACAAATCATGAGTGACAAATAGAATGGTTTTTCGCAGGTCATGTTTTAATAGTAGCAATTCTTTTTGAAGCTTCTCTCTATTCACGCCATCTAAAGCGCCGAAAGGTTCATCCATAAGCAAAAGATCCGGGTCAGCAGCAAGCGCTCTGGCAACGCCAACACGTTGTTGTTGCCCTCCGGATAACTCTTCCGGATAGCGTTCTGCAAAAGTGGCCTCAGGCAAACCAACCATTTCCAGTAATGCATGAATACGTTTTCGACGATTATACGCTGATACTCCTTCAAGGCGTAAAACAGCACCAATATTATCAGCGACAGTCCAGTGAGGAAAGAGACCAATCCCCTGTATCACATAGCCGATTGAGCGGCGTAATTTTTCATGAGTGATATCTTTTACAGGGCGTTGTTTGAACAGGATTTCACCTGAGTCCGGCTCGATAAGTCGATTAACCATTTTTAAAGTTGTGGATTTCCCACATCCTGAAGACCCGAGCAGGACGACTGTTTCACCTTCTGCAATTGTTAAATTTACATTATCTACAGCGGGTGATTTGACTCCTGGAAAAACTTTAACTATATCTCTTAATATGAGCATGTAGATTCCAATATTTATTAAAACTACAAAAAAATTTTCAATTATGAAACCTAACGGCGTTGCGCCGAAGCCCAACACGACACTACCACATTTATTAAATAACTTTTTAATTCGAACAAACTTTCATTTATAAACTACACCGAACAACAAAGCCGAAACGGAACTACAAATTTTTAACTATCACAAAAGCCAAATGGGAAAGGCTTTCGGCTTGAGGCACGGGTTATGTTGCGCATTAATTATATAAAACATTTAGCACTGCATTTGGATCTTTAGATAATAAATTTAATAAAACTAATGCCGGACCTTGCGGATATCTATCTCCTCTTTCCCAATGACGTAAGGTTCCTAAACTTATTCCAAATGAAACTGCAAATTTTGGCTGACTCATTCCAATTCTTTCTCTCAACTGTTTCACATCAATATGTTTTGGTCTAAATTCTCTGGCTGCTTTAGTATTTCCTTTTGAATATTTTATTGCTTCTTTCAATCCTTTGCTTATGCTTTTATATGTTTCACTCATTTGTTACCTCTTATAATTTTTTATTAATTCTTTTACCAATTTCGCTAATTCATTTCGTTCAGCCTTACTTAGATTTATCTTTTCATTTTTAGTGAATATTGTCATCAAGAATAAGGGAATTGTTTCATTATAGAAAAAATATATTACTCTGGAACCACAGCTTTTGCCTTTACCTTTTAAAGCCCATCTTAACTTTCTAATTCCTCCAGTTCCTTGTATTAATGTCCCGGCTTTAGGATTGGAAGATAAATAATAAAGCAATTCATCTCTCTCTCTTCTTCAGAAAATATTTTTTCTGCTCTCTTTAAATATTCTGGTAATTCGACAATTGTAATTAGCATATGCAAATATAATCCATTGGCTTACCTTAATCAAGATGAAATTATCTTAGTACTTTAGCAACATAACGACAAAAATAAGGTGCTGGAACATACGGCGCACAGTGCGTTAACATTTAAAGAAACGTTTTGCGAGCACTAAAAAATCAAATTCGTACATCGCTGTTCCAGTCAGCTTAATTTTTATTGTTATGTGCTGCCTGTTGCCCACACGACCGTTTTTTTAGACATGATTTTTTTTAGAATTAGTGCAAATTTACAATATTCTCGAAACCTTTTTAAAATACAAATAGCAATCAGAACAATCCAAGTTGATTATTTTCTGTCACATATCTGTATACTGATGGATTAAACTTATCTTGCAAACCACCGAATTTATCAATCATTTCTTTTAATTCATTTATACAATCTGTAAGTTTCGAACTTATTTCATCTTTTGTAAATCTTGATATTGCCCAACCTTTTTTTGTTAATATTCTATCTCGACTTTTATCTTTTTTTATGTCGTCTTTCTTTTCATGATGATATTTGTCACCGTTACATTCCAAGTCAATATTTCGATTCTTGCAAAACAATCCAAAGTCAAGACGAAAAAATCTTTGCTTTTTCTTTTCGTTATAATATATTTCATACTGTCTTTCTGCATCTATACCTTCTGATTTTAAGGCATCCCAAAGCTTTTCTTCAATATAACTTTCCAAAAATACTTCGTTGAGTTCTTTCGCTTCAAGAAATCGATCAAATGCTGTAACAATAAAATTTATTCTTCTTGGCCTAATAGCTGTAATAGGTTCTTGTAATTTAATCATTTCTGCTAATTCAATTTTATAATAATTCTCGTTTGCATTAGAATTATTGTTTTCTTCAGGCAACAATTCTATTCGTTTATGGATAGTTATATTTTTTACTTCACCATACCATTGAATTTGACTTGGAGAATCTTTGAACGCTTTTCCTTGATATAGTGCTAAATATTTTATCTTGTTATCTCGAACTATTATCGGTGCAGATTTAACCGGAATTCTATACCATTTATCGTGAATAGCAATTGGTAAATCTCTTTTATTTTTTAAAACTCCGATTACTAAATCTTTTTCAACATTTGGTTTCATAATGACTCATTTTTCATTTTATCTTTTCACACATAACGGAGTTGCGCCTAACCCGCCGCCCAGAACATGGCTGCAAATTAGCATGCAACTGCCAATAATTATTTAATTGTTTATTTATTTAGAACACTTAGAACAAAAATACCGAACGAAACAATAAAACCCAAAAACACTAA
>JAHJTX010000137.1 GCA_018829545.1 Bacteroidota bacterium
CGTTTTTATCAAGAAAATAATTTTCAAAATATCCGAGCATCCTTCCTTTAACTTCGTGGTTGGAATGCTGAACAAAAGAAAAAATAATATCATCAACTGTTGTATGTTCGCCATCAGACCACATAACATTTTCTTTGATATTAATTTTAACAGAAAGTTTATCACCAGACCATACTATTTTTTCGGCGAGCATATTTACAGCAGTCATTTCATTGATATCTTTATTCCAATCATGCCGAACTAAACGCTGAAATAAAAGCTCAACAATATTTCCCTCGTCAAACGTAAAAGCGTAAAGAGGATTTATCGTCTCGAGATCTGCGGAGATGCCGATCACTACTCGATTCTGCTTTGATGTGTCTTTTGAACATGAAATGAAGACCGCGAAAAGTAAAATAAAAGCGAGGTATGATAGATAATTTTTCCGCATTAAAATCCCTATAAGATTTAGGATAATTATTTATTATTATGTTTATAATATGATAATTTTTTAGGAACTATAAAATGTTTTTATTCTTAAATATGGATTATTGTGCTTGAAGTTGTAATAGAGTCTCTTTCAATAAAGGATAATGCCTTAGCAAAACTTATTTTGTGCAATCTGAATTTTTCCGTTTTACCCAATTCTATATTTACAATACTTGGTAAAAACGGTCAGGGCAAATCTCTATTAATTAAATCACTAACAAATCTTCTTGATAAGAATATGTTTGATTTTTCCGGTTCAATAAAACTGAATGGAATTGATTTATCAAGAATTACTGAGCATGATTTGATTGAAATCCGCAAAAATAAAATCCGGTATTGCTTTCAAGATGCAGTTAATAGTTTTGATCCGCTGCGTAAAATGGAATACTATTTTAAATCTATAAACTGTAGTTTGGCGGATATAGAAGCTAAACTTGCCTACTTCAATCTACCCGCTTACAATATTTTGAGTAATAAATACATTTACGAATTCAGCATTGGAGAAGCCCAGAGAATTAATATATGTTTAGCTCTTCTTGCTGAACCGGAATTGCTTATCCTCGATGAACCTACTTCTGCGCTGGATGTGGTGAATATAAATTTGCTCGTAAATAAGCTTAAGGAATACAAACATTTTAGTAGAAACAAAATTTTACTGATTACGCAAGACATTAAATTTGCCAATGTCATCAGCGATGAAATCAAGGCGCTTCACGATGGTCGGTTACACAGCCCTGATGAAATCAATATTTTCAGAGGAGAGTTAAGACATGAATCCCCCGCTTCTTGAGGTAAATAAGATTTGTTATTCGGTACGGGGAAAGCAGATTCTGACTGACATATCTTTTTCTTTAAATGAAAATGAAATTCTAGGAATAGCGGGTGACTCCGGCTCGGGTAAATCAACTCTTGCAAAAATTCTTGCCGGAATATTAAAACCTGATTCCGGCAAATTTTTACTCAAAGGTAAATTGCCTGCCAATAATGAATATCCAATTCAAATTCTTTTTCAGAACAATGGAGATTTGTTAAATCCTTTTAGAACAGTTGACTCAATGCTGAAAGATGGATTTCGTTTTTCTACATTGAATAAAGTTGATAAGGATAGATGGATAAAGGAGAAATTCGATTTACTGGATTTGAAGCATGAATTGCTTTCAAGAAAAGGATATCAATTAAGCGGCGGAGAATGCCAGAGGATTGCTTTGTGCAGAGCTTTAACGGTAAACCCAAAGGTTCTAATTCTCGATGAACCATCTTCCGCGCAGGATATTGAAGCATCTGCTAAAATTGTTGAGTTAATTAAAAATCTAAAAAACAAATTGAATTTAACGCTGATAATTATTTCGCACGAACTTTCTTTTTTGCGGAAGACATCAGATAAAATTATAATTTTAAGTGTCGGCGAAATAATCGAGGCGGGCACAACTTCCGATGTTTTGACTAATCCAAACCATGAACACACTCAATTCCTTCTAAAAGCCGAAAGCTATAATCTCACTGAGGATGAACTGAAATCTAACCTGTAATATTCAACTAAAACGTCATGTTAAGCTTAACGAATAAGCGCCATTTTATTTACTTGCTGAAATTTATTTGCTCTCCTTTCAAGTTGGTAAGCAGATAAATTTCTCCAATCGTCAAGTAAGTCAAAAAGTTTATTTATTGTCATTTCTTCTTTTTTCATACGGCTGCTAACGGTTGGCAAAACAACGCAGCACTTTTGCGAGCTAAGAGCGATTCATTCTCCGCGAGCAAAAGTGTTGAGCGACTACAATAATCATCTATCAACAGAAGGAGCGTCGTGGTTTGTGCTGTTAGCCGAATTGCCACGTGATCAAACACAACAAATAGTTCCCTATGTGGATTGACGATCATAGCGTTGAGCGCAGCCGTCAGCATCATTCTCGTTCATGAAGCACATTATATAACTTGTCCGGGAAGTCTGTTTCAATTCCATCTACCCCAAGGTCAAGCATTTCTTTCATAGTGTCCTCATCCTCAACATCCCACACGATAACTTTGAAGCCCCTTTCTTGCGCTCGATTGACAAATGATCTGCTTAAGAAGATTTTATGAGGCTGTAGATAGTCAACGTTCAGATCAAGAAGATCACCGGCGGACACACCACGATCGACAGTAATGTTTAACCAAGGAATTGTGAAAACATATACGTACAACAATCGTATTTGAGGTGCCTTCTCTTTGATCCTTCTAAGGACTCTTTGATCGAAAGATTTGAGAATTACTTGACCTTCAAGTCGATTTGTTTTCACCAGGTTAAGTACCTGCTCCTCAATTCCAGGATAGGTTTCGTTGCCTTCTTTAATCTCTATGATAAGTGTAGTTGCCGTATCAAGAATCTCAATTACCTCGTGAAATGTTGGGATCCGTTCATTCTTAAAGTGTGGATCGAACCAGCTCCCGGCATCTAATTTTCTGACTTCCGCTAACGTCATAGTCGCTATGCCACCTCTCCCATTTGTAGTTCTATTCACTGTGGCGTCGTGCAATACTACAAGCTGGTTATCTTTTGTTTGTCGGATATCCAACTCAATTGCATTTGCATGCAATTCCATTGCTTTCTTGAACGCAATAATAGTATTCTCCGGCGCAACGGCTGATGCACCCCTATGCGCAATGATAAGAAAACTCCGCGGGGGATTTTCAAGAGCAGTTACCACAATTGGGGCTGCAATTGTGAAAACAAGTAATAAACTATAAGAAGCAAAGAAAACTCGTATCATCAGCCAGCTTGCCGAACAAAGATTTTAAAAGGATATTGGTTTTCCATAATATAACTCTCTTATTGTTGGTGCACGATGCATAGCGTAAGACGGCGAACCTATTTCGCGGCATTGCGGCTAACGTGCTTTGTAAAAAAGACGTCCCGCTTGCTACCTATAATAAAGCCATTACCATTTGGAGCTAGCGGGATGTAATGAGCGCTATTGTTTTTCATATGATAAAGCGAACGACTTTTTTACAATTGTTAGCCGAAACGCCCTCATTATCTAATCAGCATGAGTTTCTTTGTATCAACAAAATCCCCTGCATAAAACCTATATAAGTAAACACCACTAGCAACGGATAAACCGTAATCATTTGTTCCGTTCCATATTACAGAGTATCGCCCAGTTTCTTTTGTCTCATTGACTAGTGTTGCGATTTTCTGACTAGGCAAATTATAAATTTGTATTATTACAACACTTCGTTTTGCGACGTTGTAGCGAATAGTGGTCTGAGGATTGAACGGATTAGGATAGTTTTGAAATAAATCGAACTCAACCGGAAAAGAATTAATTATCTCTTGCGAACTAGTTACATTGAATGTGTCCGGCATTTCAATTAAGCCGTAACCTGTACCTAAATAGTGTCTGGTCGGAAAGTCGCAGGAATAAAATTTAACGACAGACAATTACATAATATCGTATAATATTCTTAAGAGTCTTAAGTTTTATGACTAATAGATTCTACTTTTCTATTAAAATATTCTAATTTGGATATAGCTATCCGCCAAACTTTTTTTCATCTGTTTTCTATTAATTTTACTTGCTTATGTAGTCTAAAGCCTACTAAATAAGATTAGCTAGGCAGCTTTGCGCAAGAGCTTTTTTTCTTCGTTCTGTTTTTCCGCTCTAAGAATATTTCCTAATCTATGTAAGTTATACGCTACGATCCCCAATGCCGCATAATTCCTGAAATTCTCTATCCCTTTATCCGGACAGCGATTTAACCCGTGATGCTCTAACATATTAATATCTGATTCTATTGCTGAATGTTGATATCTAAGTTGCTTAAACTTTTTGTTGCTTTCTCTTTCTTCCTCCTCTTTATTCCTTTTACCCTTCTTGGGCATTACTAATTGTTTCACCTCTGTTTTCAATATCGCCCAATTCACTTTTGACCAATATCCTTTATCAAAACTTAGACTCCCTATCTGATACTTCCCCTTTATTTCCCGTGTTATCGATACTGCAAGATTCACATCTTCCTGTTTTTGCATTACCCGATGATTCAGTACAAAGCCAAATTGATCCGTACATACCGCTACTTTTAATCCTAATTCTACTTTGTTACCTGATTTACCTTTATTTATCCATTCAGTATAGGGCTCAAAGATTGAAAATAATTTTTCATCGTGAGGTATCTTTTCGCCTTTTATTAATCGTCGTTCTAATAAGTCAATATGTTTGTCCAGCATATTTTCATAATATCGTAGTATCTCCAAATTCGCTATTATTGTTGGGCTTAACGATTTTTTCAGAAGTTCATCCCGGCTTTCTTTTACCTTTTGGCTTATCATTTGGGCTGATTTAATATACTCTTTTGACGCTTCTTTTATCCTTTCTTCTTTTATCTTCCCTCCACTTCTTGTTATTTGGCTTAATCTTCTACTAAGATTTTTTATCGTCCTGCCCCAATAATTTGACTTTCTCCACCCCGGTATCCCGTTTCCTTCAAATAAATTTTCTACAATCGATATTACCTTCCTTGCAGAATCAAATAATAATGTGATATCCGTCGGAAAATGAACATTACTTTCTAATACATAACTATCTACTTTTACTTTTATTTCTTCCCCTTCTTTTTTTTTGAGACGATGCCCTTCTTTTACTACTATCTCATTTATTTCCTCTAATAGTTCTTCATCGAGATATCTTATATTTTCCTTTAGGGCTGTTAGCGAATATCTTTTCTCCTCTTCTAATCCATAGCTTTTCATTCCCAATAAATCTCTTACTAATGAATCATAGTTTGCTATATGTTCCAAGCGGTCATAATTTGAATCTAACGTTAATCTTACGACTCCCAATACTAATATCTCCCACAAACTCATCCCCGGCTTTCCTATCTTTTTTATCTCGATTCGCTTCTCTATAATATTAAATACTTTTTCATTTAGTACCGGGTTTACGAATATATGTTGCAAGGCTATGAGTACCGGTGGTAGTTCATCTCGACTCTTTAATGGTATTATTATCTCTTCTATTGGGGTGGCGCCAAATTCATACTGGACTTCGAATCTTTTTCGCATTCTCTTGTAACTCCTAATTTTAGGGGTGAATATGAAAGGTTTTTCTTTGTTTTTATGCAAAAATACGCATTTTTGCACCAATATTCTAACCCTTTTTTCTCCCTATCCTCTTTTATTTCAACACGTTATGTGTTTCCGTCCAAACACTAGTTATGAAAACTTCAAAACCAGCTTCCGAAGCCAACCTCATCAGTTCACCATTGACAAGTTCCCGACCACCCCAATTCTTGAATCGTGCTAACCTCATGTGATTCAAA
>JAHJTX010000402.1 GCA_018829545.1 Bacteroidota bacterium
GATTCTTCTGATGCTGCAATAAATATTCTAGAGAAGAACAATATTGACGTTATATTGATGTACATATCAATTAAAGGAAAAAAGAACGGATTGCAATTAACAAAGGAATTAAAAGAATCGAAAGAATACTCACACATTCCAATAATAGCCGTTACAGCTCATGCATTCGAAAAAGATAAACAAAATGCATTTGATGCCGGATGCGATGAATATTTATCAAAACCATTTACAAAAGAGTTATTGCTTGATACTATTGCAAAGATTGTATAGAAGATGATTTGAGTCCACTCTGAAAAGTCATATTGTTATTAACCCCACGTTTTAACGTGGGGATAACAAGCTAAAAACAAACTTTCCCAAACGGGTTTTAACCCGTTTGGGGTTTTTCGGAGTGGACTCATGATTTGTAATTTTCGTCTGGAGTCAAATGTTATGTGTGAGTTCACTCTAAAAAGGTATTTTCAGACATTGCAAGGAATCCGGCGGTTGCCGGATATTGATTGATTTAATAACTGAAATATTAATTGGATTTATCGAGTCTATTTTCCCAACACAAAACCTGAAAATCACTTTTTAAGGATCGACTAATGAAGGAAACAAAAATAGAAAACATAAGTGAAACAGAACACTGAAAAAATAAAACACCGTATTCTTTTACCGGTCTCATTTGTAATAATTCTTATACTTGGATTATCCGTTTTCAGTATGTATTGGCTGCAGAAAAAAAGTATGGAAGAGAATACTTCTAAGCAGCTTAATGGTTTAACTCTGGCATTCCAAAATCATTTGGATGAAGATATCGAGCATTTACAAATTTTTATTGATTTTATTACAGCTAACGAGAAATTACAGAATGCCTGGTTATCAAAAGATAGGGAAGAACTTCTTAAATTAGCCTCGCCAATTTTTAATAATCTTCGCAAACTGATTCGAGTTACACATTTCTATTTTATTACTCCTGAAAAGATGTGTTTTTTACGAGTTCACAATCCGGGTAGATATGGAGATACAATAAATCGTTTTACAATGGATCAGGCTGCAAGTACTAAAGCACCGGCGTCCGGAATTGAGTTGGGTATATTTGGAACTTTTACTTTGCGGGTTGTTCATCCGTGGTATATAAATAATAAACTAGTGGGTTACATTGAATTAGGCGAAGAGATAGAACACTTAACGCATGATCTTTCAAATATTTTGAACGTTGAGCTAATATTTTTAGTAAATAAGGATTACATAAATCGCTCTGACTATGAAGAGGGCTTAAAGATGCTGAATAAGAGTGGCGATTGGGATATGCTTCCGCATCATGTAATTATTGGGCAAACGATAAAAATAATACCCGATGAAACAAGCAGTTATCTAATGAAAGATAAAAAAGAGAAACAAACTGAACTTAAAATATTGCACGAAAACAGAAATTATGTTGGTGGAATAATCCCGTTAACTGATGCCGGTAATCGTAATGTAGGTGTAATAATTGCGTTACGCGATATAACTGAACTTGAGAACTCTGTTAATTTACAATTATTACTTTTATTAATCGTATCGTTATTAACCGGTTTCGTAATAATTTTTATTTTTTACATTTATGTTGGCAGAATAGAAGAAAGACTGGTAAGGGGTCGCAATAAGATTCAAAAAACCGAATCTCAATTAAATGCTATTCTAGAAACTGTTGGTGAAGGGATAATTACTATAAACAAAGATGGTAATATTATCCTCATTAACCAGCAATGCTTAAATATTTTTGGCTATAAGCATGAGGAGTTAATCGGAAAAAATCTTCTAACCATAATACCCGAGAAATATAAGTCTGCACACATTGAGGGTTGGGAAAAATATAAAGGGAGCAATACTTCTGATATATTTGGTAAACGTATTGAGTTGGAAGGTCTTAGAAGTGATAAAACAATTTTCCCTTTGGAACTACAGATAACGGAAACTCTAATTGAAAATCGGAATTTCCTTACCGGGTATATTCGTGATATAACCGAACGAAAGTTAACTGAAGAAAAATTACGTCAACAAGCCATTTTTGTAAATCAGAACCCTGCGCCGGTGTTCCGTTCTAACTACGATGGCGCTATAATTAGCGCCAACCTAGTAGCCGAAGCTGTTTTTCGTGAAAATTTAGCCGGAAAATCTATTTACTCTCTTTTTACGACTATAGAGAAATCTATGGTTAACAGGATTTCAAGAGACAAACCTATTCAATTAATTGAAAAAGTTGGTGAAAAGCACTTTTTATTTACTATTAAGAAGGATGAAAAAGCAAAATTCTTATACTTCTTTGGGAGTGATATTTCCGACCAGATCAGGTATGAAGAAGAACTTAAAAAACATCAGCTTCACCTGGAACAGCTTGTTGAAGAAAAAACCGAAAAATTAAGGGAAAGCGAAGAGCATTTCAGAGGTTTATTTGAAAATTCTACTATAGGAATTTACCGCTCAACTCCCGAGGGGAAATCAATAATGTCCAATCCAAGGATACTTGAATTAATAGGTTTTTCTTCAACAGAAGAACTTCAAAATGCAAATTTGTATGATATGTATATGGATCCGGCTGATAGAGATAAATTTAAAGAAATAGTAGAAAGGGAAGGAATAGTTTATGGAATTGAATCTGCGTGGAAGAGATCTGACGGAAAGAAAATATTTGTTCGGGAAAGCGCAAGAGTTGTAAAAGATGACAATGGTAAAGTTCTATTTTATGAAGGCACCGTTGAAGATATAACCGACCGAAAGATTGCAGAAGAAGCTTTGTACGAAAGTGAAGAGCGATTGAGAACAACCATATCTTCTATGGATGATCTGCTTTTTGTACTGGATAAAAACGGCATTTTTATC
Organism: Bacteroidota bacterium; assembly: GCA_018829545.1. Classification (GTDB taxonomy): domain Bacteria; phylum Bacteroidota; class Ignavibacteria; order Ignavibacteriales; family Melioribacteraceae; genus JAHJTX01. The sequence goes on from JAHJTX010000402.1 coordinate 2,848, forward strand.
AATTACCACCATCCTTCCGGGCAGAAACTATATACCCCGCCGGAAGCATTCCTTGGTAAATCTTACAAAGAAATTCTTCCTGAGAACGTTGTTAAACAATTTGATGAAGCGATAAATAATATCTTGAAAACAGAATCAGTTCAGCAGATTATTTATAGTTTACAGATTGACAATAAACTAAGTTGGTACGATGCAAAGATTTCTCTTCGCAGAGATAATGCAGGTAACTATGCAGGTGTTACGGCAGTTATTCGTGATATTACCGAGAAAAAAGAGGCTGAAGAACATATGCTTTTTCAAGCAAATCTTTTAACCAATGTAGAAGACAGTGTAATTGCCACCGATATTAATGGAAATATTATCTATTGGAATGTTGGATCGGAGAAAATACTAGGTTTTACTGAACAGGAAATGCTTGGAGAAACATTATTAAAACTCTACCCGGATCCTGATCCGAAACTGATGCGGAATGATGGTATAAATGTAATTAGAGGCAGGAGATTTACGAGAAGATGGAAAGGTAAAATCAAGGATGGTTCTGTTGTATGGTTGGATGTAAAACCTTCCTCACTAAAGAACATTAATAATAAGAGGATTGGATTTCTATTAGTCTCTAAAGATATAACTGAACGTAAAAAAGCGGAGGATGCATTAAAAGAATCTGAAGAGCAATTAAGGGAATTGAATGCAACAAAGGATAAGTTTTTCTCAATTATGTCACATGATCTTAGAGCTCCTTTTCAAGGACTGCTGGGAATGTCAGGGCTATTAATGGATGAAATTGACGATCTCGAGAAAAATGAAATTAAGGAATTTGCCGGTAACATAAATGAAAGTTCAATACAATTATTTGAACTCTTAAATAATCTACTTGAGTGGTCAAGAATGCAAACGGGGAATATCAAATATGAACCGTCAGAAATTCATTTAGAAGCAACGGTTCAAAAAGTAATTCAACTGTTAAAAGCTAATGCAAATGATAAATATATTACTTTGAATACAATAATAGATGATAAACATGTTGTACATGCTGACCCAAATATGCTGCGTTCAATAGTCCAAAATTTAGTTTCTAATGCAATAAAGTTTACCAATGAAGGTGGCGAGATAAAAATCTCATCTGTGCTTAAGGGTAGGGATATCATGATTTCGGTTTCTGATAACGGTGTCGGGATGGAGCAAGAGGATATAAAAAAATTGTTTAGATTAGATACGCATATTACAACACAGGGCACAAAGAAGGAAAAAGGAACCGGGCTGGGGCTGTTATTAAGTAAAGATTTAGTTGAAAGAAATGGCGGCAATATCTGGGTTGAAAGTGAATTAGGCAAAGGCAGTAAATTTATTTTTACTTTACCAGTTTATGAGTAGTACTCAATTTAAGCCGGGACTAAGTGCATAATTTCACAAATACAGTGACGTATAAAATAATGGCTAAATGTATTAGCTCTGTCAATAAGTTAACAAAAGTATAATAACTAATCTAGGGTATTTACTTCCTGCCACTAATAGAATATGGCACAATTAAA
>JAHJTX010000138.1 GCA_018829545.1 Bacteroidota bacterium
AAAGCGACAAAAAAATATACTTACTCGGGCAGATACGGACGCAGTTCAAAAGGGAAAGTTGCCGTGACTGTCGAATTTGAAAATTCTGAAAAAAATTCATTGGGCGTTCCATTTCCCAAAGGCAAAATCCGCGTTTATAAAGCTGATGAGAAGACGGTTGAATTTATAGGCGAGGATTTAATTGACCACACTCCAAAGAATGAGCTAATTAAATTAAAAATAGGCGATGCTTTCGATATTATTGCCGAGGAAACCGAAACAAAGCGCGAGAAAATATCCGACCGAGTTCATGAAGTTACAACAGAAATTAAAATCAAGAACCATAAATCAGAAAAAGTGAAAGTTGAGGTTGAAAAATATTTTGGCAATTCATGGAAGATCAAAAATTCTTCGATTGAGCCATACAAGAAAAATTCAACCACTGCCTATTTTGATATTCCGGTAGAAGCAAACGGAGAAACTATTTTAGAATTTACGGTTAGATATACTTACTGATTTTTTCGGCATTGAATAGAACGCAGATTTTGAGCTTAGCATATTATTTAAGGGATGGTGATGTTTTGATAAAGAATTTGTAATTTGCGTATGTAAAAATGGGTCTGTTGAGAATCATATGAAAAACCAATCACAGTACAGTGTATTAGTAATTGCTGGTTTATGGAATCATGCGATTATTAATCCAGACTGGGTTTCTAAATATTTACTTCCAAACTCTGAATTAAAAGTTGAGATTCCACTAAACGTGAATGGTTCAATGAAAATCTCTACAGACGAAATAAGTTTATATGCTGTAGAGGGTAAATTAAATTTTGCTATTCAAAAACACACTGATGAGGTATTATTAAAAATTGGTGACATGGCGAGTCAAATTGCTGACTATCTTCCGCATACTCCAGTTTCAGCATTTGGCTTAAATTATATTTTTGAGGATGATCACAATCCAGAAATGGATAAGCTTTTTCAATTCACTGATTCAGAATCAATAAAAGATAATGGCTATAATCTTGAAATAGCAAGTATTACTAGAAAACTTAAGAAAGACAATTATGTTTTGACACTGGTGATTACAAGAAGTGAGAAAAATTATAGTTATAATTTTAATTATAACTATAACATAAATTCACTCACCTACTTTAAAACGAAATTTGAGTCGAAATCTTTAATCAACTATAAGAATGACTCTTTGAAATTACTATCAGAATTATATAAACTCGAATTAGAATGAAAATAGAAACCAACAGTAACCAGTTTGATTTAGGCAACTATAAACCTCAGCGTAAAGAGGGGGTTTATAATCCAGAAAACTTTTCAACAAATTTTGAAGAAGGTAAGTCTATTAATTGGGAAATACCTCAAAAGACTTACACCTTTAATAAGTTGCAGAGAACAAGCGTCTTTGATGTAGCTTCATTTATCTTAAATAAACGTGGTGAGATGACTACAATGAAGCTTCATAAATTGCTATACTACGCACAAGCATGGTCTTTAGTGTGGGACGAACAAGCTTTATTCCCAGAAGAAATTCAAGCATGGGCTAATGGTCCCGTTATAAAAGAGTTATTTCAATTTCATAGAGGACAATTTACAATTGATTCGGTTACAATAGGAAATCCCAAAATATTATCCGAAAAGCAAAAAGAAACTGTTGATGCTGTTTTGGACTATTATGGAGATAAAACCTCACAATGGTTAATACAGCTGACTCACCTTGAGGAACCTTGGAAACAAGCTAGGGAAGGACTATGCATATCTGAAAGAAGTGATAGAATTATATCTTTAGACTCGATGGCGAATTATTATAGTGCATTATAATGTCTTCAAAAGTTCCAAAAGCGCCGAAGAAATCAGATGTAATAAAAATACCGAAAAGCCATGAAAGCCCCGCTCAATACAAAAACTTTCCGATAAGCTGGCAAATAAGCTCAGTGGATGACAATAGTCGTTGGGGCCTTACTTCGCTCCGCAACAAATTTACCTTCCAAGAAAACAATATTGTAAATGACTTGGAAAGTCTTCACGATGATCTTGGGTGTGCCTTGATAGAATTTGACAAAAAGGGGTTCAATTCGGTTGACGACATGTTACAAAAACTTTTTCGAAAATCTAATGGCAATATTTCATCTGAACAGCAAAGAGTAATCTTGAAGTCTCTTGATGAAAACGTTTTCTGGAGTCAAATATTCCCAAAATTAAAACATTTTGAAGAAAGGACTTGGGGATCTATTGAGAGAGAACAATATGGGGCAAAGGGCAAGTCAAAACATCATTCCGTTGAAGTATCGAAAATAATCAAAGAGGCTCAAAAAAGACTGAGTGATTTACAGCTAGATGAATTTGACGAACTATTTTCTTTAAGAATAACCGGCAAAATCCGTATTTGGGGAATCAGACAGTGTTCTTATCTAAGGGTTTTGTGGATTGACCTAGAACACGAAATCTGTCCCACCATCAAAGACTAAATTCCCAGATTTTTTATAATTACAAATATATTTTTTGTATCGATCAGCGTTCTATTATTTGCAACAAATTATAATTCAACTTGCAAGGTTACTTTTTCCTCACCGCGCATAACATCAACGGGAATTGTCTGACCGTTTTTAAATTCGGAAAGTCTGTTCATGTAATCATAAATATCTTTCACTTCTTTTCCGTCCATCGCAACAATTATGTCCCCTTTTTTCATTCCGGAGTTAAATGCGGGTTTGCCTTCTATCACCGCGTCAACTTGAAGTCCGTTATTACCGGATGAGGCGACATCGGGCATAATGCCGAGAGTTACTTTAAATCTTCTTGAGGCAGACTGCTGCTCTTTTGGACCGGCTTCTTGATATGCGAATGATTCATCTCTGTTAGCAACTTCAAGAACTAATTCGTAAACCAAATCGGCAATCTTTTTTTCGCCCTCAAAATTTATTTTTTCTGTGTCATCTTCCGGCGTATGATAATCTTCATGAACTCCCGTAAAAAAGAATGCAACGGGAATATCTTTTGCGTAGAATGAAGCGTGGTCGGATGGTCCGTAGCCTTCCGGACTCGTTTTTACATTGATACCGGAATTCTCGGAATAACTTTTTAATATTTCTTCCCAACCTGCTGCCGTTCCCGTTCCGCCAACCGTTAGGCTGTTTGAAGTATCCAATCTTCCAACCATGTCCAGATTAAACATAAATTTAATTGCAGAAAGATCAACGAACGGTTCGTTTGTAAATTGCTTTGAGCCCAGCAAGCCCATTTCTTCTGCGGCAAATGACATATAGACTACGCTTCTTTTTAGATTGTCCTTGTTGGCGGCAAGCTTTTCAATAATTTCTATAATAGCTGCCGTGCCCGAAGCGTTATCATCGGCTCCATTATGAATTGCCAATGTATCCGGCGTTCTTGAACCGGAACCCATTCCTCCCATTCCGAGATGATCGTAATGAGCGCCGAGAAAGATATATTCATTCTTCAAAAGCGGATCGCTTCCGCGAAGAATTCCAGTAATGTTCTGAGTCTTAGCAGTAATTGTTTTAAGATCAACTTTCGCCGAAATTTTATTCGCGATTTCGAAACTATATGGGAATTGTTCGGTTTTATAATGCTCTTCTAATTCTTCTAGAGAAACGCCGGCGCTAGAAATAATTTTATCTGCCGCTGATCTTTTTATATGAATAACGGGAAGACCAACGCTGGTTTCTCCTCGCGAATAAGAAAGTTTAATAAGCTCATCCTTTTCGGAATCACTTCCGCTGGAGACAAAAATCACTCCCGCTGCTTCTTTATCCCTAGCAACCAATATTTTTTTTCTTAGCGAAGTGTAATTATCGAACACATCGGAATGATTTTCTGAAGTAGGGGCGCCGCGAAGAACAATTGCCCATTTCCCTTTTACGTCAATATCCTTATAGTCATGCCATGATAGATTCTCTCCATCAAATTCAAATCCATAACCGACAAAAACCGACGAAGCAGTTAACTCTGCTGATTCAGAATTTGATAGAGCAGTAAAGTCTTCATCAAACTTTCCTTCAAAACCATCGAAAAATAATTTATTGTCTGTCCCCGCAACTATGTCTGTAACTACATCAAATGATTGATAATAATTTTCGACAGCCGTTTCCAAATTTAATGCTGCAAGATTTTTGCGGATATAATCTGCGGCAGCGTCGCCGCCTTCCGTGCCGGGTTTTCTTCCTCCGAGTTCATCCGAAGCTAGATAGGCAATATGCGCTTTGAGTTCATCTATCGTAATTTCCGGCGAGTTATTCGTTTGAGCAAATAAGGGTAGAACAACAGCCAGAATTAAAGACATTGATAATATTCTTTTCATTTTTCCTCCGTTTTAAAATATTCTAATAAATAATTGCTGAATTTAATAATATTATAAATATAGATGTAATATTTTTTATGTTAGACGCTGAACAAATAATTGCGATTCTAAATTTCAGAATATGATTCGGGATAATATTATGAAAACAATCCAATGGGGAATTATCGGCTGCGGAGATGTAACGGAAATTAAAAGCGGACCCGCTTTTCAACTGGCGGATAATTCTGCCCTTGCTGCTGTAATGAGGAGAAACGGGAAACTCGCTGAAGATTATGCTAATAGACATAATGTTCCCAAGTGGTATGACGATGCCGATCAACTGATAGATGATGAAAACGTGGACGCTGTGTATATTGCAACGCCTCCGTCTTTTCATAAAGAGTACACCATCAAAGCTGCGAAAGCCGGTAAACATATTTACGTTGAAAAGCCTATGGCGCTTAATTATGAGGAGTGTTTGGAAATGATTTCTGTTTGTAATGAAAATAACGTTCCGCTTTTTGTGGCTTATTACAGACGGATGCTTCCGAAATTTTTAAGAGTAAAAGAGATTATTTCGAGCGGCGCGCTCGGAAGAATAAAAATGTTTAGCGTTATTTTATTTGATAAATCTTTTGAGAGGGACAAAGATAAATCCAATTGGAGAGTTAATCCCGAAGTTGCAGGCGGCGGTTATTTCGTTGATCTTGCCTCGCACACGATTGATATACTTCAATATTTTTTTGGCGATTTTATTCGCGTAGAAGGAACCGCGGTAAATCAAAACATGATTTACAAGGCAGAAGATTGTGTGAGCGCGATATTCGAAACTGAAAATAAAATACTTGGAACAGGCTTGTGGAATTTCGGCGCTTTCAGACGAGAAGATAGGGTTGAAATAATTGGAGATAAGGGGCAGGTAACTTTCAGTGTTTTCTTCAGCGATAAAATTATTGTGGAGACTGCCGGCGGCACAGACTCTTTTATTATTAAAAATCCCAAACATATTCAGCAGCCTTTGATTCAAACTATTGTTGATGAATTGAACGGCAGTGGGAAATGTCCGAGCACTGGAGTAACCGCCTCTAAAACAAGTTGGGTGATGGATAAAATACTCAACAACTACTACGGCAGAGAATAAACTTATTCGCTGTTCAACTCCAATTTCTTAATCATTTCAGCCGCATTTGAATTATTAGTGACTTAGTTCTGATTTTCTTGTTTTTTATGGCAGAAAATAACAAATGGCAAAGAACAAAATTCAAATAAATTCCAAATAGCAAATAACAATGTTCAAAACACTAGG
>JAHJTX010000139.1 GCA_018829545.1 Bacteroidota bacterium
CTATTTTACCTTCGAGGTTTCAAAAACCTCGGAGGTTTTCGATTGCATGATAATTTGAGCACTATGTGTAACCTCGAAGGAAAAACAAGCTGCCTTCGAGGTTTAATAGAATTCTGCAAACCTTCAAGGTCACAGATTTTTAGACCTTGAAGGTTACATTTATGAATATACTTTGGTGAGCAACCTCGAAGGAAAAACAAGCTACCTTCGAGGTTATTGTAATCATGGTTTGAGAATCTAAATTAACAGATAAGGCTCATCCACAAATTAAATTTGCAAGTAAGTACAGCCTTCAATAACTTTACAGCCAATTATTATATTTAATAACAACCTCGTGCAAAACAATGCTCACATTCTTTGATACCTGGCTTCCCTTCATTTACTTATACGTTGGCGGAGGATTTTTTTTTGTTGCCGGAATGATCTTCATTAGAAAAACCAAGAGTATAGACATGAGACTTAAACGCCATAAATTTTGGTGGAAAGTCTTGTACTTTGGTTTCTTTTTCTATTTGACCTTACATCTTTTATTAATCTTAGCTGCACTCTATTTGTGAGATAATTATGGAACAAATTTACGGTATCGGGACCCAACTCGATTGGATAGTCCTTATAGTTTATATGGCTGCAATGCTGCTGTTTGGAAGTTACTTCGCAAAGTATAATAAAGATACTAATGATTTCTTTTTTGGCGGACGAAGATTTTCGTGGTGGCTTATTGCAATGTCTATTGTTGCAACAGGCGTTAGCAGTCACAGTTTTGTTAAGTATTCAGCAATGGGATTTCAACACGGATTTTCGTCTTCAATGGCTTATATGAACGATTGGTTTTTCGTTCCGCTCTTTATGTTCGGATGGCTGCCAATTATAGTCTATTCAAAAATCCGCTCAATCCCCGAATATTTTGAAAGACGCTTTTCGCCCTCCGCAAGATTTTTTGTAACAATTCTTCAATTACTTTATTTAGTCGGCTATGTTGGAATTGGTTTTTTAACTCTCGGAAAAGCAATAATTCCCCTTATGCCTCAGTTCTTCACAATTTTCGGTCAGAATATTCAAGTTACTTTGATGGGAATTGTTATTGTAACTGCTTTTGTAACCGGAGTCTACATTACGTTCGGCGGGCAGACTGCAGTTATTTTTACAGATCTTGTACAGGGATTTATGCTTCTTCTTGCGGGATTTTTAGTATTCTTTGTCGGCATTAGTTACGTTGGAGGATTTTCGGATTTCTGGGGCTTGCTTCCGCAAAGCTGGAAGATGCCACTAGCTCCATTTAATACTCCATCTGATTTTAATTCCGTTGGTGTATTCTGGCAGGACGCTATTTCCGGCTCCGTTGGATTTTTATTCATGAACATGGGTCTTCTTATGAGATTCATGGCGGCAAAAAGCGTTAACGAAGGAAGAAAAGCCGCTGCAGTAAATATATTATTCATGCTGCCTTTATCCGCAGTTGTTGTAAGCGGCGCAGGATGGATCGGCAAAACTATCGCCGAGTGGAACCCGTCAATACTATCTTTGAATACAGATCCAGATAGTATTTTTGTTGCTGTATCACACACTCTAATGGGTCCCGGAGTTTTCGGCTTTGTTATTGCTGCTGTTGCCGCAGCGCTTATGTCAACTGTAAGTACATTAATTAACGCTACCGCTGCAATATGGGTAAATGATGTTGATAGACCTGTGCGCATTTGGCTGAAAAAAGTTAACCCTGATGTAAAACAAGATGAAAAGCGGGCAATGCGTGTTGCCAGAGTTGCAACAGTTTTATTCACATTATTAGGCGTACTCGCTGTAATTCCTTTCAGTTCATTCCCAACGGTTTATGAAGCCCATGCAAAGTTTCACTCAACTCTAACTCCTCCGCTGATGATAGCCATTTTCTTTGGAATATTCTGGAGGAAGTTCACTCCAGCGGCTTTAATTGCAACTGTAGTCGGCGGTTCATCGCTAATGCTTCTGGGCGCATACTATCCGGATGCTTTAGTAACTCCGATTGCACATGGGACACCAATGGATCCAGTTCATCCTTACACTTATATAGGAGCGTTATATAATTTATTAGTTTGTTTGGTAATTGCCGTTACTGCAACGGTATTTCAAAAGCAGTTAAAAAAATTGTCAAACAAAATTCGGAAGAATCCTAATGGAAATGCAATTATGTATTTATTCGTTGCAGTTAGCATTCTAATAGTTGTTTTAGACTTGCTGAATATTGGCTCATTACCATTTTTATTTACTTCAACAATTGTGATGTCCGGTTTGATTGCATTAACAACAACATACTTTGTAAAATATGATCCTGAAAAGCAGACTCAAGGATTAACGATTTGGTCAGTTAGACATGCAAAGGAAATGTTCAAAGGCAGTAAACTAAATGACCGCGACAGCGAAAAGGTTAAGGCTCATTGGAAAGTTAAAGATATAGATGATAACACCGCTTTGTTTTCCAAACGCGACATGAAGAAAATGGAGGCTCACCCCGGTGATTTGGTTTATATTTCGGACAATCGAAAATGGCTTGGCGGTTTAAAATCTGTTCATACAATTTACGGCGAACCGCACGATGAAGAAGGAATTGTTTATATCACTGAGTCGCATCTGCAGAGTGGAATTTTTACACCTGGTAAAATTCTCGAAGCAGAAAAAGAAATGTAATTTAGACTGAAGAGGATTTTTAGTTCCCGGATTAAAAATCCTCTCTTACTTCCTGCTTTTTCTTAATCCCGTTTGCCTTATAAAGAAGATTTTTCTCCTTCAGTTTTTCCACAACTATCGGCGGAACAAAAGCGCTAATATCACTATCAAACTGCGCAAGATTTCTAACAATCGTGGAATTTAAATAAGTGTATTTTTCATGAGGCATTAAAAATATTGTGTGCAGGTTATCGTCTAGTTTTCTATTCATAAGCGCCATTTGAAATTCAAATTCAAAATCGCTTATGGCTCTTAAACCTCTTATAATTCCCACCGCGCCAACCTCTTTTGCGTGATCGACTATAAGTCCGCCAAAAGAATCAACTATTACTTTGTCATATTGCTTAAGACACTCTTTAAGCATCTCAACGCGCTCGCTGATTGTGAAGAGCGGCGATTTCGTGGGATTTTTAGCAACGGTAACTATAACTTCGTCAAACAAATTCATTGCTCTTTTTATTACGTCTATATGTCCGTTTGTTACCGGATCAAAAGTTCCAGGATATATTACTCTTCTCATTTTTCAGTTCATTTTATGAAACAATCAAACTGGTTAAATATAATAATTTGGTTTTATACATTTATATTTTTTCTACAACAATTCCGGAACCGTATTCCTCGATCTCTAATAACTTAATTACTTCATCGGTCTCTGTGCTTATAATAACAACGGTACCATTATTGCCTTCTCCATTAATTCTATATGATGGAACGAATCCGCCGTTTGTATTCCTTGATGAGACGTAAACATATTTATCGTCAGATGTGATATCACATGCATGCGGCATGCTCAAGCCGGTATGAGTAATTTCCTTTACAACGCTCCATGATTCATTATCTTTTTCAACAACTTGAATAATATCTTCGCTCAAAATTGGAATGTATATTTTATTCCCATCACTGGTAATTACAAATTGTGAAGGTGTTCCCTTTAGTTTAATTTCAAAAATTATATTTCTTGTTTGAGTGCTAACAACTAGTAACTCATTTGTAGCATCAGCTGTTAAGTATAAATATTTATTATCCGGCGACATCCTCGCATAAGCTGGTTCATATACCTTTGGGAGGAGGACATAACCGGTCGTCACATTTTCAATCGTGCTTATTATATTTATAACATTATTTGTTTTATCAACAGCGTATAATTTTGAATCCCCTTTCGCAATTGCTATTGCATGTGGAATACCGGTTGTTACCAAGCTAATTTCCCCAATTAAATTCATACTGACCGTATTAACAACATATATGCTATTAAATATGTTTGGTGAATCGGACGCTCGAGAAATAAAGGCTTTTTCTCCATTTATTTCTATCAGTCCGGGCGAATTAAGATTGTTCAATTCCGCAACAATTTTGTTATCGGATTTATTAATTTTCAGAAACCTTCCAGATGCACTTAAAGTAACAAAATAATAATCTCCTTCCTCATTAATGGAATAAGGTTTATCATTGAAATTATACATTTTATCAACGCTCACTACGCGTGAAACTAGTTTCGAATCGCCGTCGATAACAGAAATTTCATCGCTCGCCTGATTGCAGACAAACACACGGTAGCTTTTTGAATTAGTAAAAGGAACTTCCTTTTTATAATTAACGGCTCCGTCATCTATCCAATTTTTAATAACATTCACATCAACCGAAGATAAAGTGGATTTATTGAACGGCATGCTAACAGAGGCGCCGCCGGAAATCATTTGATAAAGCAGACTCTTTTTTGAATTGAACGGAATTATTACTTCTCCACCATAAATGCCTGCAAGCGATGCCGAGCGTGAATTACTGCCGGTGATTAGCTTATCGTAAGTTTCCAGCGATAAACCGTTTTTAGGCTTATCTCCGGAATGGCATCCAAAGGTTGAACAGTTTTGAGAGAATATAATAGATACTCCTGCAGATTGAAATCCATTGTTTTCGCTGTTCTCTTCTTCATCCGGATTGTTTGTAAAATCGCAATTAATAAGTATCACGGATGAAAATGCAGCAATTATAAACATGCTTACGAAATTTGTTCTCAACATTAACTCCTATGTTATTATGTAAAAATTAATGGCTGCCGCTGATAGTCTATTCATTTATAAACTGATAAATCAGACTATCGCCTAATTTTTTAATTGGCTCTGCGTCAAATTCATTAATGTCATTCCGCTTTGTTTGTATCGATCTTTCGACAATGAGAATGCCTTGAGGAGATAAAAATTTATTTTCAATAATTTGTTTAACTACAATGTAAATATCGTCTTTGAAAAAAGGCGGATCGGCGATGATTAAATCGTATTGCCGCGGAGGAGAATCCCGGGTAAATTTAACAGCATCCATTTTGAACAGATTAGTTTTATTAACCGCAGCTAGCGATTTAATATTCTCCTTTAATACCTGAGAAACTTGAAAACTGTTTTCTACAAAATGAACTTCGCCCGCTCCTCTGCTCAGCATTTCTAATCCAAGCGATCCGCTTCCCGCATAAATATCGCACGCAAGAATATCATCGAAATCAATTTTATTTGTTAGGTAATTAAATATTGCCTCTTTGTTCCTATCTGTGGTGGGGCGTACTAATTTAAACTTTGGGAATTTTACAGTTCTACCTTTATATATACCGGCAATAATTCTCATTGAATCACTCGAGATGATTTAGTTTTTAATAACGCCTGGAAAGGCTATACCATTCTAAAAGCCATTCCGGCTGCAGAAGAGAAGGAATTAAATTTATTTACAACCAAGCTGCTGCTTCGTAATTTTTCATTTATTTCGATGAATTCAAACGGGTTTATTTTATACAACTTTAACCCTGTATTCTCTCTTACTTTTTCCAACAAACCTTCGGTAAGATCATTACCAATAACAGATGATTCTACAGCAAGCATATTTGTGTTTAACTGTTTGCTCAAACGCGCTAAGTCAAAATCGATTTCTTTTATCAATCCCTGCGGATTTTTGTAAGAATTTAATCTGAAGTAAACGGGCGCTTTTCCTTTATTGCAGAGTATTGAATAATTGCTGCCATCTAGCAGAAGAGACAGATTAAAGTCATTAAAATCTTTTTGCTTATTCAGAAAAGCTAAATTACCCGCTGCGGCGTGTTCGTTATCAATAAACTTAAGCCTTAGGTTATTCCTTTCGCAGAATTTATGGATAAGATTTAAATACTTGGTATACACCGCAACAACAATAGCGAAAGCTGATCCGGGTTGTTTATCGTCAATAACCTGATAATTTCGGATTGAGTATTCCTCCCCCCTATCTGCCGGAAATAAAACAGAAAGTTCCCAGCGTAAGTGATTGACCAAATCAACTTTTGCAAGTGAGGCATCAATTGGAACTTGAAATACTTTGAATAAAGAATTAGGCAGCGCAATTGAAACATTGGCTGCCTTGATAGGATGTCTTAAAACAACTTCGTTATACGCAGACTGAATTAGGCTGATAAATTTAGTTTCCTTAAAAGAGAAATCTAAAAACTCGCTAAAGTACTCTTCATCTACGTATTCAACTCTATAAACATTTTCATTCAGTACAACTTCAACAACCTGAAGTTTTGTTTTGGAAATATAAATTCCCGCATGACTTTGATTATAACTCATCGTCTGCCGCTATTCCCAGGAAGCAGTATTTTTCAGAGCATCAGAAAATAAATCACTGATTTTATCTTTACTGTCCGGACTTTCAATTACGTATCTTTTTCCAATAGTAGTAGTTGAATCAATTTTAATTATAACGCCTCTTCTGTTAATAAAAGTATCAACAACCATGCTGGTGTCTACTTTTACAATAAACGGAGTTCTGGATTTTGGAGCAAAGTATAATGATTCGGGAGAGAAAGCGCCGTGTGATAATTTTTTGAATGGATTTGTTGATCTTTGAGTAATAGTGTCAAATCCGGCAACAACACTCGCTACTGTTGAATCTGTTTTAATGAACTCAATTAACTTGCGCAGATCGTCTGAAAAATTTCCATTCTTCTTCTCCCAAAGAATTTCAGCTTCGCGAATATTGCTCATTCTTAATCTTGTTTCTGCTTTATAATATCTGTCTCGTTCAATTACTTCAGCGGGTTGTACAATTGCCACTTGAATCAACACATAAACCAAAACAAATATAATAACATACAAAACAGCGTGAATATACCAGGGCTCTGTCTTCCTACTCATTTTTCCTCCGAGTGTTAACTACTTTATTCAATAAATAAATATTTTTCAATCCTTTCGAACTTAGATTTACCAATGCCTTTTACGTCAAGAAGATCGGTAATTTTACTGAATCTTCCTTTTTTATTTCTAAGCTCAATTATCTTTTCTGCAGTGCTTAAGCCAATTCCGGGAAGGCTCGTAAATTCTTCAATCCCCGCAGAATTCATATTTATACTTTTTTCTATTAAAGAACTTATATCAGCCTTTTTACTGATATTTTTGCTGGCACTAAAATCTAAAAGTTCCTGCTTAGAATCAACTTTTTTATCCTCTAATTTTTGGACATCAACTTCCGAATCTTCCTCTCCGGCGGCGTTAAACAAACTATCCTGCACGGAGTAATCAAAATTTTCGGGTTCTTCATCGTTAAGGTATATTTTAACATAACTAGAAGATATTCCCACAAAGGTCATAGCAAGAATAAAAGTAATTACTTTTCCTTCCGTTTCGGAAAAACCAAACCGGTTAAAAATTTTTTTCACTGGTATGATCTTTATATAATTTGTAAAAGTCTTATAGAGAACTAATCTGGTACTTTAATATTCGGTAATTTCTCTAATTCTTTTAATAAATCTTTTTCTTTTGAAGTTACCTTCTTTGGAACGTGAATATTAACCTTTACCAGTTGATCTCCGGCGCCGTGCCTATTTAAATGCTGAATACCTTTCTCGCGCATCTTCAGAAATTTTCCGTGCTGTGTACCGGGATCAATTTTTAATTTTGCTTTTCCGTTAAGCGTTGGTATTTCTATTTCGCATCCAAGCACAGCTTCGGGGTAACTAATATAAAGATCGGAAACAATATTATCACCGTCGCGTACGAAAATTTCGTGTGGAAGTTCTTGAAAAATAACAATAACATCGCCGTTTTGTCCGCCGTTTTTACCGGCATTTCCTTCGCCTCTCATAGTCATATAGCTGTTGTCATTTACCCCGGAAGGCACGTTAATTTTAATCATTGTTTCGTTGTATTCACGTCCCTCGCCCCGGCAGGTAGTACAAGGCGAAGAAATAATTTTACCCGATCCGCTGCAATTATTACATGGCTGAATATTTACGAACTGTCCGAACAAAGAACGGGATACTTGTCTAACTTCTCCGGTTCCGCTGCAAACAGAGCATGTTTTAAATGAATCTTTATCTTTAGCCCCGCTGCCGCTGCACGTTTGGCACGTAGTATATTTCTTCAATTTAATTTTCTTTGTCGTGCCGGAAGCTATTTCTTCGAGTGTTAGTTTAAGTGTAACTTTCAAATCGGAACCTGGTACGCCTTGAGTTTTTGAACGACCTCTTCTTTGAGAAGAACCTCCGAAGAAATCGTCAAAAATTGAGGAGCCTCCTCCTCCAAAAGCACCGCCGAAAATATCCGAGAAATGACTGAATATATCGTTTGCATCCGAGAAGCCATGAAAATCTTGACCGCCCTTTAAACCGCTGTGTCCAAATCTATCGTACTTTGCTTTTTTCTGATCATCGCTCAAAACTTCATAAGCTTCGGCAGCTTCTTTAAATTTATCTTCCGCAGATTTATCGTCAGGATTTCTATCCGGATGATATTGCATCGCTAACTTTCTGTATGCCTTTTTCAAATCATCTTTCGATGCGTTTTTTTTCACACCTAAAATTTCGTAATAATCTCTTTTTGCCATTTAATTCTTATTTCTCCTCTTCCTTCGCTTCGCCGCTGCCCTCTGTTTGTTCAGGCGCATCTTGACTAACAATTACTTTCGTATGCCTTATAACTTTATCTTTGTACATATATCCGGCTTCAACTTCTTCTAAAACTGTGTGAGGAGCAACGCCTTCAACGTGCCGCTGCATTAATGCTTCGTGCAAATTAAAATCGAATTCTTTTCCCTTTGCTTCAATTTTAGAAATGCCCTGCTCTTCTAATAATTTTGCAAATTTATCCGCGACTAGTTTTAAGCCATCTATTAAAGAATCTACTTTTCCTTCGTCTACGTGATTTAACGAACGAATCAAATCATCGTACACTGGTAGAATTTTTAAGATGAATGGTTCGGCAGCGTATTTCAACAAATTTCCAAAATCGGCTTCAGTTCTTTTTTTATAATTCTGGAGTTCGGCAGCTCTGCGCAAACCTCTATCGTTTAGCTCTTTATTGGTTTCTTCAAGCTCGCTAATTCTCTGCAATGCCTCTTCGATTGTAATTACGCCTTCCGCCTCTTTATTATCAGCAGGCGCTTCTCTTTCTATTTCGATCGATTCTCCGCTTTGATCCTTGTTCATGTTTTCCTTTTCTTGTGATAGTGTTTTCTTTGAATCTGTCTTCATTAAATACTTTCCTTTTTCTTTTATTTAAAACTTTTATTATGCTCTTAATTGTTTGGTTAATGCTTCGGTAACATACATAACGGAGGCTAACACTTTAGAATACTGCATCCGTTTTGGACCAATAACACCAACAGTTCCGGTTGCCTCGCCTATTTTGTAATCTCTCAATATCATACTATAGTCAGATAGTTTTTCATCAATGTTTTCTTTTCCGATGGTAATTGAAATTTCGCCAGGATGTTCGGATGATTTTTTCTCCATGAAGTGAATTATAACGTCTTTATCTTCAACAAGTTCAATAATTCCTTGAATATTTTCGAACTCTTCAAATTCCGGCTGCTTCAAAATATTTTTTGTGCCGGAAATTATCGCTTTATCTTCCAAGCGATTGTCGCTAAAAATTTTATCTATCGAATCAACAAACACTCTTATAATTGGTTTTAACTTTTCCTTATTCAAGTCCTGCAATCGTGCGGCAAATGTTTCTTTTATTTCAGAAAACTGTAAACCGGAAAGCCGATCGTTCAAAATATTCTGCACATGCTGCAAATTTTTGAATTCAATCGACGTGGTTAATTCGAGCGTAATTGTTCTAACCAAACCTGATTTAATTGCAACTACAACTAGAATTCTATTAGATGACAATTGCACAATTTGGATTTTTTCCAATATGCTGTTTTCGAATTTTGGGTAAGTTACGCACGCAATTTGATTAGTAATCTCGCTCAATATTTGCGAAGTAATTTTTATCAACTCGTCAGTTTCACTTTTTATTGGGTCAATGTTCACTTCAACAAATTTTTGCACCTTCTTGGTAAGTTTGGGAGGATCCATCAATGAATCAACATAAAACCTATAACCTCTATCTGTAGGAATTCTACCGGCGGATGTATGCGGCTGACCGAGTAATCCCGAATCCTCGAGATCGGACATAACGTTTCGAATAGTAGCCGGCGAATAACCAATATTATACTTCTTCGAAATATTTCTGGAGCCAACCGGATTAGCCGTTAAAACAAATTGATGAATAACATAGCGTAATACAGTTTTTTCCCGTTCTGTTAATTCGTATAATTCCATAACGTGAGCGAAAAAAACAAAAATTTATTTATGAATACCAAAAGTATCAAAAATTATCAAGATTTGCATTAATGCTTATTCGTTCCACATACACATTTACAGCAGAATGGAAATCCTCTCTACGACAATCATTCAGATTTTTAATTTCACGCCGTATCTCAGATTAGTAATCTGAGTTAAGTTAGTGCGAATAATTCTTTTTCGCAGATTGGAAATCTGCTTTAAACTGTATCTCAGATTTTTAATCTGAGAAAAATTCTTGCAAAATAAGATTTGTTCGAAAATCTATATCACTAAATCAAAAACACAAAAAGAGTATAATCAATCTATATGCCTTCCCCTTTGACTAAGGTAATACCCTTTTGCTCAATGTTTACTGGTAAAACCAATCGTATTTTCTCGAAAATATCAATGTAGACATAACGAAACTTGTAAAAGAAGTTGCAACCTTATCCAAAAGGAAAAGCATATCAATCTATTTCATTAAAATCATCTTTTTTATTGATGAAAAATTACCGGATTCTAATTTGTAAATATATAAACCACTCGGTAAATCTTTTGCATTGAATTCAACTGTATAATAACCAATTGATTGATTTTGA
>JAHJTX010000140.1 GCA_018829545.1 Bacteroidota bacterium
GAATTACAATTTATGTGGCTGCTGAGTAGTAACTTTATTTTTAATATATCGTCCTTACGGGACTAATTACAAAAATGTTAAGTCACAATATTTATGAAAATATGTACTTAGCCACAACGCCGTTATACATACTTTTTGCATTGTCCTGATAAATGTTGTTGTAAGAAGAGGATTGAATTTTTGTTAGAAGTAAACAAGCAATGTACATTTGGTATTTTGTAAATCATAAACAAAACAAGGAGTTAAGAATGGAATGAAGAAAAATGTATTCGTTGATTTATTTTATTTCATTGATAGTAATGATTTGTTTTATTGGAGGATGTAATGAGGTCTTTGTTGAAACAAAACCAACTGAAACTCAAAGTGATAATTTAGAAAAAGAATCTGGTTTAAGAATTCCAAATACATATGTACATGGTTATGTAACTATGAATGGTAATCCAGCTGTAGGAGCAAAAGTTGAATTATGGAAAGGTGGAAATTTATTACCATATGACCCTATAGATTCCCCCTATACAGATTCTAATGGCTTTTATAACATATGTGTCTGTTGTAAAGGTGCTGGTAGCGGAACTTATATTGTGAAAGCACAAAAGTTATATAAACCAATTGGTCTTTTAACTGATACCGATAGTTTTTACTGGGATTGGCAAAATGGTGGACCTTGGGACTTTGAGATAGACTTACAACTTGGAATGATGGCTGAAAAAGGCGGTAATTGAGAAAACTTCTCTTGCTAATTACTTTAAGGGTAATTAGCAAGGGTAGGATTTTATATTTATTTTAAAAATATTGAATGATAAAGATAAAATGATTAAAGGAATTATTAAATGAAAAGTATGTACAAATTTTTATTGTTACTATTTTTATTAAATAGTTCAATAATTTGTACGCAAAAACCAAAATGGATAAACCATACTTTTGGTGGAGAAATAATGGCAATAGCTGAAGAGAATGATTATCTATGGATTGGGACATTTGGAGGTCTAGTTAAATTGCATAAAACGACTGGAGAGATGACACATTACAACAAAGCAAATTCACCAATACAGAGTAATTTAGTAAGAGCACTTGCCGTTGATTCAGATGGTGTAATATGGATTGGTACATGGGGAGGAGGGCTTGCAAAGTTTGATAATGACAATTGGACAGTGTATGATACGACAAATTCTGAATTTCCTAAAATGTCAGTTACATCAATTGTAATTGATTCATTTGATAATATATGGATTGGATCTAATTATGATGGAGTATTTAAATTTGATGGAGTAAATACTACACATTATGATTCATCCAATTCTGGTTTAAATGGCCTTGTTATTTGGTCTCTGGCTTTCGATTCAAAGGGTGTTTTGTGGACAGCTGGAGATGGAGTATGCTCCTTTGATGGAACATCATGGGTTAGTTATAATAAAGACAACTCTGATTTACCCGATAATCGTGTCTATGCTGTAGCAATTGATTCCGAGAACAATAAATGGTTTGGTACTGGTAGTTATGGAGTAGCTAAATTTAATGGGGATATCTGGGAAGTATTTAGCACCAGCAATTCACAACTTAGTCATGATTTTGTTTTGTGGATTGCAATTGATTCCTTGAATAATAAATGGTTTGGAACACATGGTGGAGGAATAGCAAAATTGAATGATAATGGGTGGGAGATATTTGAAGTTTCTAATTCACCATTAACAAATAATGAAGCATGGCCTATTTTAATTGGTGAGAACGGAGAGAAATGGATTGGGACTTATGGGGGTGGACTCTTTCGATTTGATGATGTAAGTTGGAGCAATTACAATCCTTCTAATTCTGGTTTAGCTGGAAATCTTATTAAAAGTATGAGTAAGGCTAGAAATGGAAATTTATGGATCGGGAGTTATTATTTCCCAAGACCTTGTTTATCTATGTATAATGGTGTAGAATGGGAGACCTATGATAATCCTTTAAATGCTGAGGGTGGTGAAGCAGCATTATATTCTGTAGCTACAGATATTAATAGTAATGTTTGGTTTGGAACTAATGGAGGAGTGACGTTTTATGATGGAACTGATTGGATTACATATACTACCTCAAACTCTGGATTGCCAGATAATAGGGTAAGGTCAGTAATTGTAGATATTGATAATATTAAATGGGTAGGGACTTATGATCGTGGATTAGCAAAGTTTGACGATAATGAATGGGTGGTTTATAGCACCTCTAATTCAAGCATTGCAAGTAATAAAGTTATTTCATTGGCAATAGATTCTGAAGGAAATAAATGGATTGGAACAAAAGCTGGTGGTCTAAATAAATTTGATGGTACAAATTGGACAAAATACTTGTCAAGTGAAACTATCTATAACATAAATTTTGATAAAGAAGGAAATACTTGGGTTTGTACAGATAATGGACTTGCAGTTTTTGACAATACTACTTGGACATTTTATAATTCAAGTAATTCTGGTTTAAGTAATAACCCTGTTAGAGGAATAGACTTTGATTCCAATGGAGATAAATGGATAGTAACTTATGGAGGAGGCTTTTACCATTTTGATGATAATGACTGGACTAATTATAATATAGATAATTCCTCGTTACCACAGAATTATATTAGTTCAATAATTGTTGAAAAGAATGGTAATAAACTAATTGGTAC
The DNA here is from genome assembly GCA_018829545.1 of Bacteroidota bacterium. Classification (GTDB taxonomy): domain Bacteria; phylum Bacteroidota; class Ignavibacteria; order Ignavibacteriales; family Melioribacteraceae; genus JAHJTX01. The sequence continues at coordinate 2,639 of JAHJTX010000140.1, forward strand.
TGAGGGTGGTGGCTTAGTTATATTTAATGAAAATGGTGTTGTTGTAACGGTTAAAGATGGTTCAGAAAAAGGAGTTATTGATAATTATACACTTTGGGAAAATTATCCGAACCCATTTAATCCAACAACCACAATAAGTTATCACATACCAAATGACGGCTTTGTGAATTTAGTAGTTTATAATACACTTGGGCAAGTAGTTGCGAATTTAGTAAAAGAGTATCAAAAAAGCGGTAAATATTCAGTATTATTTAGTGCAAGCAACTTATCTAGCGGTGTTTATTTTTATAAAATAGAAAGTGGAAGTTTTAGTAAAGTTAATAAGATGCTGTTATTGAGATAAATTTTAAGTAAATGGGGTAAGTTAATGCTTGCCCCTTTATTAATAGGGCGTAAGTATAACAAACAACTCAAGCAGACAGCGTTATCGCTTTGGGTTTTTGTGCAATTTTTAAGTTTATATTTACGTTTTAACATTGTTATTAAACACTGTGCAATAAATTTGGATTATTGAAACCATAAGCATTATTGGATTAAGTTAATTTGCTGTTAGGGGCAGCTGCTTAGTTGTGTCGCCGTTATACCGTTGAATGTTTGTAAAGAAACGCATAAAAAATCTTGTTATTTATTATTTATGCTATTATTTTGTAGAAAATAATAATAGGGAAATAAAATTATGAATATAGAGCAGATAAATAAAAAAATGGAGAAAATGCCTCCCGATTTATTATCAGAAGTAGTGGATTATATTGATTACTTAATGCACAAATATGAAGTTGTTTCCAAAACTAAAAATACTTTTGAATTTTCGTGGGAAGGAGGCTTGACCGAAATATCAAAAAAATATACTTCCGTTGATTTGCAGCATAAAGCTTCGGAATGGCGTTAATGCATTTATTAGACACAAATATTTTTCTTGAGATATTATTAAGCCAAGAGAAAAGTAGTGTATGTAAAACCTTTATCACTTCACATTACGACGAAATATCTATTTCGGACTTTTCACTCCATTCGATAGGTGTAATACTTTTCCGATACAAAAAGCACGAAATATTTAGTGGATTTATCCTAGATATGATTCCAAAAATCAGAATATTAAATCTTCCTTCATCTGAATATGTAAAATTATTTTGTTCCGACACAAAATACGAATTAGATTTTGACGATTTTTATCAATATATAATTGCAAAATATTATGATTTACAGATTGTAACAATGGATTCAGATTTTAAAAAAGTAAAGGACGTAAAAGTAAATTTTCTTTAAGAACTAACTCATTTTTCTATAAAGCGGTATAACCAGCAAATCGTGTGCCTTGAGGCGCATATAGTCCAGTTGGTGCTACCAAGTGAGAATTTGGTAAAATCCAACCCGTCAAATTTGTCATTCGGGCGGAAGAAATGCAGACAGCATAATTAGTGACGGATATGTTGAGGCTCTGCAAATCAGTAAGTAAGTCCGGCTTTGCCGGGTGAACGGGAAGTAGCTTCGTTAGGTTAGATAAATACAGTCGATGAGCTTATGATTGGTAGCGAAATCTGATATGATGCGGGAAGA
>JAHJTX010000141.1 GCA_018829545.1 Bacteroidota bacterium
ACTGCAGCCGTTCCAAAGTAAATCTTTGCCCTTTCCTTTCAAATTCCAGTTAGAAATATTTGGTGATATCATCATTAAACTCTACCGCTTATTTAAAAGTCCTCTTTTTATTTTTTAGTTCTTGTTCTTTTTCCAAAAATTATTAGCGCAGCAATCAAAAAAACAGCGCCGTACGTGATACTCAAAATAAACGAGACTGCGAATGAATAATCTGTAAATCCGGATATTATACTAATTTGTGATGGATGAAATGCCGGCAGGTAACGGATGATTATTTTGCTTTGAGCTTCAGCGTAGTAATTGGGATTTTGCAGCCATCCGGCGTCTATGTTTGCAAGTAAAACAATAAACAAAATACCTTCCAGCTCATGCTTAAAAATTGATCCGATTAATAGTCCGTAACAACCATAAACATAACCTCCAAGCACAAACCCTAACAACACTCCTAATAAATATTCGGGACTAAAGAATAGAAGCAGCATTAAAGCGGCATATAATCCTATTAAAAAAATTACACCGACAAGCACTATCAGTTTTGAAAGGATTATCTCAGATGAATGAAAACCGCAGATTATAAGCCTTCTGTTGACGTCAAAATTCTTTTGCATTAAGTTTAAAGCCACAAAAGAGGTTAATAAGCCCACAACAGCCAGACCGATAAAAATCAATGACTCGCTTTCTTCGCTCACTTGAACAAACGTCTCTTCAGAAATTGACGCCAGCTTAAAAGCAATTATTCTATCCGATGTTGTTAAAACAATAAGCGCATAAAAAAGAGTTGGGATTAGGAGTAAAAGAATTATTGCAATCCTGTTTCTATATAACTCTTTTATTGTCATTACACATCCTATTTTGATATTGTTTAAGCGCATTCTAACACACCATTTTTCAATTTGTAGATTTTATCGAATTTCTGTTTATCATAAACAAAATGTGAAACAATGAGCAGGCTTTTCCCTTTATCTTTTTGTTCCTTACTGAAGTCCCAAAAATTCAAATAGGTCTCCCAGTCAAATCCCGAATAAGGTTCATCAAGAATAAGAATATCCGGGAAGTGCAGAATTGACAATGAAAAATTCAGCTTCTGTTTTGTACCGCCGCTCAAATTCGAAACAAGAACCTCTTCATATTGATGAAACTTGAATTTTTTCATTAAGTAATTACTGTTTTCTTTCCAGAGGGAACGGTCTTTTTTTGAGTATAATCCGTAAGCATTTGCGAAGTAAAGAAAATTTTCCTGAACATTTAGAGTTTCAAATACTAAAAGTTCCTGCGGACAATAACCAAAAGTTCCATCTAAGTGAATTCTGCCGGAATTCGGTTTTAGCAAACCAACTAATATTTTAAGAAGCGTACTTTTACCGGCACCGTTCTCGCCAACTATTCCAGCTAATTCTCCCCGCTGCATTGTAAATGAAATATCTTTCAGCACTTCATTTTTTCCGTAGGCTTTTTGGATACCTTCCACTTCAAGAATATTTTTTTTAGAATCCATTTTACAATGTTCCAATCTTCTTCCAGTGCACGCCTGCTGCAATAAAGACTATAAAACTCATTGCAAAAATTACCGGGAAAATAATCTGACTCTCAGAAAATACGTTCAACGCAATAATGTTTGTTGACGATTTAATAACCTCGGGTGAAATTATGAACAAAAGCAGCCACCCAAGTAAGAACATAAAAAAACAACCAATGTGTCCTTCAGTTAAAACGCTGTTATAAATACGTTTACGGTCTCTGAAAAATTCCACATAAGTTCGTCCAATCGGATAAAGTATAAACGTGACCGCAGAAATGAATCCGGCGGGCAGTGAATAAAAGTGTAATACATTTAACAGGATAAACAGGAAAATTCCTTCTGACGCCGAAAATAACTGTGTTGGATATCTTTTTATTTTTAATAAACCCTTTTCACGGACAGCTTTGGAGTCTTTGTTTTCATATACAATCCCAAAATTTTTGTTTTGTTTCCCGTAGCAGCATCCATAACTTAAACAGCCGATTCTTCCTATTCCGTATGCGGCAAACATACCCGGCATCAAAGTATCTACAACTACAAGAAACGGATAACCATAAAAATAAGCCGTTAAAATAGCTGAGAGCACAATACCGGCAACCGCACCCCAAGACACAAATCCGATTTTACGCAAACCCCAAAGCGGTTCTTGAATTAAAGTACGCCAATGTCCCAGCCACCAAAAAAGCCGCCCAAACAATATTCCCGAAATGCCTATACTGATAAGAAAAACAGAAATATGATTAGCGGCTATTTTTTGAGCAAAGAGTAATAAGGATGTGTTAATCATAAATATAAAAGTTCCCGCCGTTATAATTAGTCCATAAGTAACAATTATAAAATTCCCTTTTTGAAATAATATTAATCGGTTAGAAAATTTGTTGAACTTCTCACAGATTTTGCCGAGAATCTTATTAATAAAAATTTGAATAATCGCAAAGCTTCTGAAGGGGAAAATCAAAGAAGTGTTTTTTCGATATTTTTGATAATTTTCCCCAAAACGATGTAATAAAACCGGCTCTTCATAAAATAGTGAATAAACTATCCATCCAAATAAAAGAAGCGGAGTGCAAAAAATTAGAGACCAAAAGGACTTTAATAAAATAACTGCCCCGGCAAAAACAATTGTATATCCCATATAAGCTGGATGGCGCAGATATTTATAAACACCGCCGTTTACAAATTTAACTGGCGGTAAATGAGAGATTGGCAGACCGTTTCCTCTAAACCAAAGTTCGCTGAAACTCACCGCAAAAAGAAATAATCCCGATAAAACACAAGTCCACCCCAAAAATAAAACAATGCTTGAATCGGGAAAATGAAAATGTATTAATAGATCCAGTCTGAGTCCCGTTGAAAACAGAAAACCCGGCAGAAGTATCCAAAAAATGAAGAAATAAACCGTGATAATTTTGACGGTATAAACAAATTCCTTCTCTTTCTCAAAACCGGATTCAACAACTATTTTCTGGCTTAAATTCATTTATTCGTTCTCCTACTTCCAATGCCATAATACCTGCTCGTGAATAGCTTTCCCATTATATTCGGAATTTTCAAAAAAAAGTGTCGCGTCCGACACTATCTTTTTTTCTTTCGGATTACCTGAAAAATGACCCAATAGTTTTCGAACATAATTGTTTTTCAAACGCTCATTTGTGATAACCGAACTATCTTCGAGCAGCAAATTCTGTTTTAATTTTAAATCGAAATATGGGTGCGTAAGCGTGGTTTCATTTTTGTCGGAATTTAAATTAATTCTAAAATTAGGATCTTTGGAAATTATATTACTTTTATTTGTATCGTCGGAGACCATTTTTTCTTTTAAAACAATTCCATCTCGTTGGAGTATTAAAAATTTTATTTTTTTATTATTTCTTAACGTAATCTGATCATAAACAACAGTATATTTTCCGCAGTGTGCTCTTCCCCATAATAATTCTTTAATCGGGATTTTCCAGGGCGCCATCGATATTTCAACAACATCCACATACCCAGTTCCGTTTATTTCGATTTTGTCGTTTCGAAGTACAATGTTTCCATTAACAAGGGCTTTTGTTATAGGCACATACCAGGAAATAAAATTTCCGCCTTCTTGAATTATCTTTCCTGTTTCATTCGGAAACCAATTCCCGGATATTGGAGAATAAGCAAGAGCGATCGAGGCATTTTTTTGATTAATATTGATAATTGTTCTGTCTCCTCCATAATGAAGAAAGTTCAAACCGGATACTATTTTTGTGCCGCCAAAATCGCTAAATTTCTGTTTTTCCCGGAATTCCAGTTTCTTATTTGTGGGAGTGAACAGAAGAGCGGAAATACAATCTTGGCGGAATCCGCCGATACGGACAATCATCACATAAATATACATCACTATATTGTCCGGAGTAATAAAATCTAAATACCATTTTTTTAGATAAAACCGTTTCATTTCTTTTACCGTTAATTTTGTCGTTATCCATCAGCAATTTGATTAGTGTATTTTATCAATACAAAACTGCAGATATTTTTGTTCTTAAATAGTTCGCAGGCATATTAAAAATACCTCCCATAATAGTTGTCATAAAATTGTCAAAAAAATGTAAAACCTCCGGGGAAATCGCAGAAGAAATTCTATCTTATAAATTTGTACCCGGCTCCTGTTTTCCGCAATGGGACACCCAAACTAATCATACCATTCAAATAAATATTCATCTTTGTAATCAACATCGAATTTTTTAAGTAATTCCAAATATTCTTCTCTAAATGATTTTTTGCGGTGATGTTCCTCCTGCTTTTGTATATACCTTACAACTCTGGGTACTTGAGATTTACTATAAGTAAAAGCTCCAAATCCTTTTTGCCAAAAGAATTTGCCGGCAAACATTTTTTGTTCATTAATAAAATTAGTCGTGTTAGATTTGATATCTCTTACTAAATCGGATATCGCTATGTCGGGAGAAAATCCAAGGAAAATATGAACATGATCGGGCATTCCGTTAATAATCATCGGCTTCTGATTTTTATTTTTTATTATTCCTACGATGTATTTGTAAATGTCGGTTTTAACACCATCATGAATAAGATTTTGCCTTCCTTTCGGTGAAAATATTATTTGTACATATAATTGCGTGTATGTGTTTGCCATCTTATATTCCGTGTTAATTATACCTTTAGAAACCTAACCCGGATAAACCGGAAAAACCAAGTAACAAAAAACAAATAACAAAACTTGTCCCGATTATTTTGTCGGGATAAATCACAATTCTCAATTTCCAATCACCAATCCCCCCTAGTGGTTTGAACATTGTTATTTGC
>JAHJTX010000142.1 GCA_018829545.1 Bacteroidota bacterium
TACATATGTTTCGGGGTCATTTGTAATAACAAATACTGGTGGTACTACTCTTAATTTAACAATTCAGTCAAGTACTGCTTTTGATTTAGACCCTTCAAATTCAATTACATACGAACCTATTATTTATAGAACAATTAGTCCTGTCTCGTCCATAACTGTAAATTACGATGGCTATATGGGTGGTTCAGTTGATTATGGACCTTTTACTCAAACTATTACAATAAATGATAATAGTAATAATATTCATAAAACACATACTGTTGTTGGAACATTGCTTTTACCAGATTTTTGCTATGGTGAAACTCAAGCAATGGCAGCGTCACCAGAGGAATTATTATTTGATAAAGCATTTGTAGATTTTTATGTGGCTGATACACTTCAAGAAGAAACAAAGATTGGTGAAAAGAAAGAGAAGAAAAGTATTAAAGAGCGTTTGGATTTTGCATATAAATTATTGAAGAAAGATAAAACTGAAAAAGTAGAAAATATTTGTAAAATGATAATAGACCTTTACCCAGAAAGTGAAATGGGAATATCTTTTTATGCAATGGGTTTACTATGGGAAGCATCATTTTCTAAAGAGACACCAGATTTTAATGAGAAAGATTTCACAAGATATTTAAAAGAGTTAACGGAAAGAAAAGAGAAATATAAAATTAATGGCTACGCTCAACTAATTTTGTCTCTGCTTGATGTAGGAAATGATATTGAAGGATTAGAAAAGTTATTCACAGCTTATGAATATGATGGATTAAAAGAGTTAGCATTGTTCCACCAGTTTATTCACTATTACATTTACAAACAAGATCAAGAAACAGCAAGAAAAGTTTCCGACCAATTGGATAAAATGTTTGTTGATTCAAGATATGGATACCAAGCACATCTAATATTTAGTGACAAAGGCTATACATTAGAAGGACTATTAGAATTAGTTAAAAAGAAACAAACTAGCTTACTTGCTAAACGAGGAGAAAGTAAAACTGATATTTTAAGTGAATTGCCAACGGAATATAAATTGTATAATAATTACCCAAATCCGTTTAATCCCTCAACAACAATAAAATATTCAGTTCCCACAGTAAGTACAGTAAAATTGAGTATTTATAATATGATGGGACAAGTAATAAAAACGCTTGTAAATGAAATAGAAGCACCGGGTTTCTATAATGTTGAATGGAATGGAACAAATGAGAACAATATTAAAGTAACTAGTGGAATATATTTCTACAGGTTTGAAAGCGGTAATTTTGTTACAAATAATAAAATGATTCTGTTAAAATAGGATGAGGAAATATTCAAAAATTGTAAAGGGGTATTTATTTACCCCTTTACTCTTTTTTGTTCTTCTCTTAAATCAAGTATTAGCAGAATCGCATGAAAAGACGTATGCAAAAATAACTGAACGAAAGGAAACAATTTTATCAGTATCAGATAAGTTTGATATAAATCCAGCATATCTATCTGCAATAATCTATACAGAACGTACAAAGAATTATGATTGGACAGATGAAGCTTTTGACGAAGTTATAGCAAGAGTTGGACAAAATAGCTCGCTTGGATTTTCACAAGTAAAAATGAAAACTGCATATTTTATTGAGAGACAGTTGTCAGATAGTACAAGTAAATTTTATTGTGGTATAAAATACAAAGGAATACTTGAAGTGAGTAAATCTCCCTTTAAGTTGATTACAAAACTTCAGAATGATTCACTAAATATTTTATACGCGGCTGCATATTTACGTATGATACAAACATTTTGGAGTAACAGTGGATATTCAATCGATGATAAACCAGAAATAATCGGTTCGCTTTACCAGCTTGGTTTATTTTATCCGGATGGGAACGCTAGAGTACCACATTTTTATCCGCAAGCAAATGATTTTGGAATGAAAACAAAAGAAGCGTTAAATCTATTTGTTCACTTTAATGAATCAGAATTTCAGGTTCTTATCGAATGATTTTATTTACGAAAAATAATTATGAGTCTACTCCAAAAAGCAAATAAACCGTCTACCAAAGGCAGATAAATTAAAACGGTTAAAAGGATCACAACTGAGCCAAAATTAACCCACGACTTAAGTCGTGGGTTAATAACAACTTAGAGAATTGGCGAA
>JAHJTX010000143.1 GCA_018829545.1 Bacteroidota bacterium
ACTTGCAGCAATATTTTCGGAAAAACATAAAGTCGTAAAAACATTTGCAAATAATAATAATCACATAGGCGTGCCTCTTGCAATTTTTAACGCCGATGAAAAAACAGAATATTTAATTCTTGAGCACGGGACAAATCACTTCGGCGAAATAAAATACACCGCCGCCATTGCTGAACCTGATTACAGTTTAATTACAAATATTGGCTCATCGCATCTTGAGTATTTGAAAAACTTTGACGGCGTGCTTAAAGAGAAATATTCATTATTTGAAGAGACTGTAAAAAATTCCGGATTGGTATTCGTTAATTCTGATGACCTTCGGTTAAAAAAAATAACGAAGATGAATAAAAGCAAAGTTACTTTCGGATTCAAAGGCAAGCCGGATTATAAAGCCAAAATTCTGAATTTCGGGCACGATGGTTGCTCGGAAATTGAGATTTCAGCATCGAACAAAACGATGAAATTCAAAATTCCTCTTCTGGGTAAAGCAAATGCGCAAAATGTTTTGGCTGCCGTTGCTATCGCACATAAACTTGGCGTTAGTAAATCTGCTATTAGCGAAGGATTAAAAAAAATAGCGCCTCCAAAAGGAAGACTTAATTCACTTCGTTTGAATAGTAATTTGCTAATTGACGATACTTACAATTCAAATCCAGAATCCTTAAAAAATGCTTTGGATATTATCGGCAAAATAAAGGGTTATAAAAATAAAATATTAGTATTGGGCGATATGTATGAATTGGGCAACGATTCCGCCCGTCTTCATAAATCGCTTAAATCTAGTTTTAAATTGAAAAGTTCCGATAGCGTTTTTGCTATTGGCTCGAAAATGAAACTGCTGGTCGTTGAATTGGTGAAGCAAAAAATAAATGCACAGCACTTCCGTACAAGAAAGGTTTTGCGCGACTTTTTAACTATTCAACAATTTTCCGATTCTGTGATTTTGGTAAAAGGTTCACGTGGAATGAAGATGGAAGAATTTGTAGAAATTTTAATGAACAAGGCTAAATAATGCTTTATTATCTCTTTGATTATATCAATAAAATATTCGCTCCTCCGGGATTTGATGTGTTCAGGTTTTTAACGTTTAGATCAATTCTCTCCGCTATTACAGCGTTGTTCCTTTCATTTTATTTGGGACCGAAGATCATCAAATATCTGCAAAGGAAGCAAATTGGAGAAACCATCAAAGAAGAAGGTCCGCAGCATCATAAAATTAAAGCCGGTACGCCGACAATGGGCGGGCTTATAATTATTTTGTGCGTTACAATACCCGTTTTATTGTGGAGCGACATTAAGAGTAATTATATAATTCTCGTGCTCGCCGGAACATTGTGGCTTAGTTTTGTTGGCTTTGTTGACGATTATTTAAAAGTAGTTAAAAAGTATCCCAAAGGATTAATTGCGCGTTACAAGCTGCTCGGGCAAATTATTATCGGTTTAATTGTCGGCGCTGCAGTTTATTTTATGCCTGAATTCGGAGAGTTCAGCACTCAAACAACTCTGCCGTTTTTCAAAAATATGAACTTCGATTTTTCCATACTGTACATTCCAGCAGTTATTTTTATTATTACCGCAACTTCCAACGCTGTTAATCTCACTGATGGATTGGACGGTTTGGCAATTGGCACAACGGTGATTGTTATGCTTGCGCTCGCTGTAATGACGTATGTATCCGGCAACGTAATTTATGCCGATTACTTGAACATTATGTACCTGCCGGGTTCAGGAGAACTTACCGTATTTATTGCGGCTTTGGTTGGCGCAGGACTCGGATTTTTGTGGTTTAATTTTTATCCCGCTCAGGTTTTTATGGGAGATACCGGTTCTCTTGCATTAGGCGGCGCGTTCGGTATTATGGCAATATTAATTAAAAAGGAATTGCTCATTCCCATTCTAGGCGGAATCTTTTTCTTGGAAACTTCATCGGTAATTATTCAGAGATTGTATTTCAAATACACAAAGAAAAAATATGGAGAAGGGAAACGAGTTTTTAAAATGGCTCCAATTCATCATCACTTTGAAATGGCGGGTTGGGATGAACCTAAAATCGTAATAAGATTTTATATAATCACAATAATTTTAGCGCTGATAAGTTTGGCTTCATTCAAGATACGATAATGAATATCAAAGGAAAGAACATATCGATAATCGGAGCAGTTCGCAGCGGAGTTGGCGCGGCGAAACTTGCAAAGAAAATGGGCGCTGTTCCTTTTGTAAGCGATTCGGCTCCGTATGCAAAAATTGAAATATATCTGCAAACATTGATCGATAATAAAATTGATTTTGAATTCGGAGGACATTCCGAACGAGTACATCATGCAGATTTAATCGTAACAAGTCCAGGCGTTCCTTCTAATTCTGAAGTGCTGTTAAAAGCAAAGGAATTGGGATTACGCGTAGTTAGTGAATTGGAATTCGCTTCATGGTTCTGCAAAGGAAAAATTATTGCTATTACCGGTTCAAATGGAAAAACGACAACTACTTCACTCTGCGGTCACATGTTAGAAACCGCAGGTAAAAAAGTATTTACAGCAGGCAATATTGGTTTGGCATTTTCTGAAATTGTTCTCAGCGCGGACGAGCAAAGTTTCGTCGTTTTGGAAGTCTCGAGTTTTCAATTAGATCATATCGAATCGTTCAAACCGTACATTTCGGTTTTATTAAATATTACTCCGGATCACTTGGACCGGTACGAAAATGATTTTGAGAAATACCGAAATTCTAAGATGAGAATAACTGCTAATCAGGACGGCAGTGATTATTTTGTTTATAATATTGACGATAAGAAAATTCCTCTCACCATAAGTACGGCTGTGCAAAAATATGAGTTCGGCGCAACATCTACTGTTCAATACGGAACTCAGATAAGTGAAGGGAAATTCATTTTTAATTCAAGCGATGGCAGCGAAGAAATTTGCGAAACTTCAGCCTTATTCGTAAAAGGCATTCACAATCAATACAACGCTGCAGCTACGGCGACCATTGGGAAAATAGTAGGTATAAGTAATACAGATATTCAAAAAGCGTTTGAATCTTTCAAAGGCGTTGAACACAGAGTTGAATTTGTAAAAGAATATAAAGGAGTGAAGTATTACAACGATTCCAAAGCAACTAACGTGGACTCTGTTTGGTACGCGCTAAAGAGTTTTGAGGAGCCGATAATCTTAATTCTCGGCGGAAAAGATAAAGGCAACGATTACAATGAGCTGAAAAATCTTGTTCATGAAAAAGTTAAAAAGATTTATGCTATCGGTTCTTCAGCGGAAAAAGTGAAATCATTTTTTGGAGAAATAGTAAACACCGAATTAAAAGACTCATTCGATGACTGTATTAAATCCTCTTTAATTGACGGCGTTTCCGGAGACGTTTTGCTCCTTTCGCCGGCATGTGCAAGTTTCGATATGTTCAATAATTATGAGCACAGAGGCGAAGAGTTTAAAAATTCTGTAAACAGGATTTTGTTATGAAAAATTTGGTAAGAATAATCCTGACGTTGGTGATAATCTTAACCGTGTTCGGAGCGGTTATGGTGTTCACAGCAAGCAGTACTTACAGCGCCGAAAAGTTTAATAGCATTTACTATTTATTTAAATCTCACTTGTGGAAGGTAATTGGAGCGCTCACGGCATTGGTAATTGTGTCGATGATCCCCTACGAAGTTTATAAAAAACACAGCAAATACATGCTGCTTGGAACAATTTTAATTTTGGTGCTTACATTTTTCTTCGCTCAAAAATTCAAGGGCGCATCGCGATGGATTGATTTAGGATTAATTCGCTTTCAGCCGTCCGAGTTGGCAAAACTCGTTTTAATTATTCACCTTGCTGCATTCATCGAAAGAAAAGGGGAATTAATTCAAGATTACAAAAAAGGATTTAGATTGGCGCTTGTGTGGATAATTATTGTCTGCGGATTGATATTCATTCAGCCGAACGCGAGTACCAGTATGATAATTGCGCTGATTGCTTTTTCAATTTTGTTTGTCGGAGGAGCTAGAATTAAACACATATTTTTTACTGCAGGCACCGCGGTTGTAACGGGTTTAGGAGCTTTGATGTTATTCCCGCACTCGAGGTCGAGAATATTAAGTTTCTTTGAAAGCTTAAACAGCGGCGGCGAATCCAATATTCAGGTTATGCAGGCAAAAATCGGATTAGGCAGCGGAGGATTTTTCGGCGTGGGAATAGGACACAGCAGACAAAGCGATTTATTTTTGCCGGAATCTTACGGAGACTTTATCTTTTCCATTCTCGGAGAGGAAACAGGATTCATCGGTACGTTCATTGTTCTGTTCATTTATTTGGCGCTGTTTTTTATCGGATTGATAATCGCAAAAAAGGCTCCGGATACTTTTGGGCAGCTATTGGGATTTGGATTTTCGTTCAACATTATAATTAATGCATTTATTAATGCAGGAGTTGTAACAGGGCTGCTTCCAACAACAGGAATAACATTGCCGTTTATCAGTTTCGGAGGAACGTCGATAATTTTATTCAGCATGTCAATCGGCGTTTTGGTGAATATTGCCAAACAAACTTTACACAAACAAGAATTAACTCTGTATCAGGTTTGAAAAATAAAAACACATATCGCTTTATTTTTGGCGCCGGCGGAACGGGAGGACATCTCTTTCCAGCGGTTGCAGTCGCTCAAATGATTGTTAAGCTAAAACCGGAAGCCGAAATATTATTCGTGGGTACGACTAATAAAATCGAAGCCAGAGTTATTCCGCAATTGGGATTTGCTTTTAAGTCTATTTGGATTAGCGGATTTTCAAGAAAATTTAATTTGAACAATTTGCTTTTTCCCATAAAACTAATTGTGTCCTTGGTTCAATCGTTGATGATAAATATTAAATTCAAGCCCAAAGTTGCTATTGGCGCCGGCGCGTATGTTTCCGGTCCTGTATTGTGGGGAGCGAATGTTATGGGCGCGAAAATTATGCTTTTGGAACAGAACAGTTATCCGGGAATTACTAATCGAATGCTCGAAAAGAATGCAGAGGAAATTCATATCAGTTTTGAGGATTCAAAAAAATATTTCCGCTCGAATGAAAAATTATTCATGAGCGGTAATCCGGTAAGGACTGATTTAGTATTGACGGATAGAAATAAAAGTTTAGCGCATTACAATTTGCAAACTAATAAGAAAACTGTGCTTGTTTTAGGTGGAAGCCAGGGCGCTTTGAGCATCAATAATACGGTTGCGGAAATGTGCGGAAAATTATCTGAAAATAATTATCAGATTATTTGGCAGTGCGGAACTCGTTATTACGATGTTTTTAAGAAATACGAAAGCGATAGTATAAAAGTCGTTCCATTCATCGAAGAAATGTCAGCGGCATATTCTGCTGCGGATATTGTAATTGCAAGAGCCGGAGCTACTACAATTGCTGAAGTATCCAACCTTGGATGTGCGGTTGTTTTTGTGCCTTCTAAATACGTTGCGGCGAATCATCAGTATTGGAATGCAAAATCTTTGGAAGACAATAGCGCGTGCATTTTAATTACGGATAACGACTTGGAAGAAAAATTATTTTCAACTGTCTCAAGCTTGATGCAAGATGAAGCGAAGCAGAATTTATTAAAAGAGAACATTAAAAAATTTTCAAAACCGGATGCGGCAAAAGTGATTGCAGAAAGAGCAATAGCTTTAGCGGAAATTAATTGATAGGATAAGAAATGTTTCAACAGGTAATTAAAAGAATTCATTTTGTGGGAATTGGCGGAATTGGCATGAGCGGAATTGCTGAGATTCTTCTCAATCAAGGATTTGAAATTTCCGGTTCAGACTTAATGGAATCTGAAATCACGGATAGATTAAAAAGTCTGGGAGTAAAAATTTATAAGGGACATCAAAAAGAAAACCTCGCTGACGTTGACGTGCTGGTTTACTCGTCTGCCGTAAATCAAGTCAATCCTGAAGTTCAAGAAGCGATTGAGAAAA
>JAHJTX010000144.1 GCA_018829545.1 Bacteroidota bacterium
AAGTGGATTAAACAACGACGGTATTTGGTGAACGACAGTTAAAAACCCGACAAATGAAAAGGAAAGATTCATCTTGTTTATCAATAGAGGCAGAAGCGGCGCAAAAAATGACGAGAACAAATCATGGATTAGATGCGCCGCTGAAATGGTAATAATATTTCCCGATTGAAACTTTTTATCGCTCGTCATTTATTTCCGGTTGTGCAGACCGCCTGAAGTCTTGCGATGCATAACAACCACATTAAAAACTCTTATGTGGCATTCTCTAGAGTTGATTGAGTTTTTGTCTTTAATTAAAAAGGAATATTTGGAATCCTTTTTTATTAATAGCATCGCTGTGCTTATCTAAGAATTCTTTAATTGTGTTTATCGAAACAACTTTTGTAATGCCGTATTTAACATTTTCCTGAACGCCGATGATTTCTTGTCCGCGGTATTCTTGATTTTCCAGCATTTTTGTTTCGCTCATTTCCGGTTTCAAAAAGTAATATTTATCTGCGGGAACCCACGAAATAATTCCCACGAGTTCAAAATTCGGAATGCCGTCGCGAATCGCTAAAACCAGTCCGCCGCTGGCGCCTCTATTCATTACAGCATCGATGATAAAATAATTTTTAGTGTCGCTGGAAGGCTTGCTTACAATCGCGCGCGAAACCATTTTATAGTGCAAAGGATAGCCGAGCGTGTAAACAAAATTTCCCCAGTTCAACTCATCCGAATTGCCGATTCTATAATCAAATATTCTATAAGCAAATGGATCTCTATTCACAATCTCGTTACTGATTAAAGCGATATCATTTTCAACGTCCTCGAAGAGTATTTCTGTCTCTCCGGTTCCTCTAATATTTGTGTAATTATTCTGCTTATTCTTGAATGAAATACTTTCGATAAACTCCGTTGCTTTTCCAGAAGAATCCTGCACGTAAACAACAATTGTATCTTCGAAACTAACAATGTGTTGACAGGTCAAAAGCAAAAGTTTTGTGGAAGTAGCGCCAATAACAGTTGCCGTGCCCGAAGCTGTTTTATTAAAGTTGGTTTGTGAATATGAATTCGCAACAATTGATGATGCCGATAAATCGCTATATCTAATTTTGGATTCCGGTCTGAAGTTAAATTGCTTGTAAAATGCAAGGCTGTTAACTAAGAATATGGAATTGCTTATTCTTTCGAGAGCGTCGGAAGCAGAAACAGATGGAAACTCCGAATCGTACTTACCATCCTTATGCTGCTTATCAATAAATATTTTTTCTTGTCCCGCACATGAAAAAATCAGCACTGCAGCAAGCGCGACAAATATTTTAACGGCGATTGTATTTTTATTCATATTTTTTTCGCACAAGGCGACGTTATTCCATTCAGAAAATAAATATATTTACGCTGGTTAAAAACAAAAAAAGAATTCTTACATGATAGGCTCATCACCCGAATTGACAAAACTTTACGGTCAAGACAATTTAAAAGTTGTTGTCGCTGATTCTGGTTTAGGCGGTTTATCCGTCGCCGCACTTTTAGAAAAAGCTCTTCGCACAAAATCGTATTGGAAAAATATTGAAATCATTTTTTTTAACGCACACGCAAAAAATGGTTACGGTTATAACAGAATGAGTTCCATGGAAGAAAGGGCAAGAGTTTTCGATTCCGCATTGTTTTCAATGGAGCAAAATTTTAATCCGGATGTTATTTTAATCGCTTGCAATACGCTTTCGGCTGTGTATGAATTTACCGAGCATAAAAACAAAATCAATTCCGTTGTTCTTGGAATAATAGAATCCGGCGTCAATATTCTGACGAATTTTCTCAATCAAACTAGTGATTCAAGTGTGATAATTTTAGGAACTTCAACAACAATCAAATCTCACGTCCATTTGAATAGATTGATTGCAAGGGGATTTGCGCGAGGGCGCATTATCGAGCAAGTGTGTCCCGAACTGGAAACGGCAATTCAAAATAATCCACAAGGAGATGAAGCTAAATTATTGATCGAAAAATATATCGCGGAAGCGGCACAGAAAGTAAGTTTTAAAAATCAAACACTTGCAGCGTGTTTAGCGTGTACGCATTATGCTTATAGCCGCAATATTTTTGATGAAACATTAAAAGCCGCTTTTAACCAAAATGCCTCTATTCTTAATCCGAATGAGAGAATGATTGACCTTGTTTTTGAAGGCGCGACTGGTTTTTTACACGACCCAAATATTCGAGTTGAAGTTCATTCTCAAGTGGTGTTTGGAGAAAATGAAATCGCGGGAATAAGTAATGCGGTAAATCCTTTCTCCGCCCTCACCGGAAACGCGCTCATGAATTTCAAATTAAATCCGTCTTTGTTCAGTTTTGAATTTTGATCAAAAGCAAAATGCTCTTACGATCTTGGTAGAATTTAACATGTCGAGTAAATATACTGCGTGGTCTCGTTCAGATATCACATCGACACAGAGTTACTAAGAATCATTTTTCTCAATCTCGGTTTTAGAGTTTCCTTCATAACCAAATCGACTTTAATTCCAACTTTGTCAGAAAGGTAATTCTCCAGTTCCAAAAATTTTATCAAGCCAGGAGTTTTCGAAAAAGTAACTAAAATATCTAGATCACTTTTTTGTTTGAAATTGTTCTTTACGTAGGATCCAAATACTTCAATTGTTTCTACGTGATAATCACTCTTTAGAACAGGAGTAAGCTCTTTTAAGTTTTGCATTATTTTCATTAGCTGCTTTTTCATAGTTATAAAATGTGATAATAATTTTTATAAGTCAACCTGGAGAAGAAATTGAGTGGTTCAACAACCAAGTCTCTCGATACTTTTGCGCTTCGCCAGCTCAGAGCAAAAACTCGAGACAACGTCCACTGGACAATAATTCAGCCCAAATCTTCACAATAATTTTTAATAAATCTCAGTTGCATTGGGCTAATATTCTGAAGTAACAATTTCAAACTTTCTATTAAAATTTTTTTTATCCATCTTGCCAATGAACAAAAAATGATTATTTTAAACCCACAAAACATCAAATAAATAATAATTAACAAAAGAAGGAGAGAGTATGAATAAATTTTACAAACTCAGCATTGTTCTTGTTTTCCTGTTAATAAGCGGCTCTTTTGCTCAAAGCGATGTTTTTAACCGAGGACATTTAATTCCCGTTCCGGTTGAAGAGAATACAGGATTCGGCGAATTTATAGCGGGCGTAGATTTTGACGGCGATGGATTAAAAGAAATTTATGCCGTTAATAATATGCTTGATCAAGGCGGCGCAGAACTTATACCGCGCATATATAAATTTGAATTTGACGGAACTACTTGGGATTCCGTTTGGTCTGCAACTATTACCGATATTCCTCAGCAAAATTCGTGGGCTGCTCTTACTTACGGCGATTTGGATAAGGACGGAAAAATGGAAATTATATGGGGACCTGCGAATAATTTCTCATCGGAAAATGTAAACCCTCCCCGCATCTTGGTTTTTGAATCCGCCGGCGATGGCAGCAATGCTTTGGGCGTTGATATTTTTGGCAATTATAAACCCAACTGCCAATGGACAATCACAGAAGAAAACAATAAAGAAGTTAGACCATTCGTTTGGACTGTTGAAGACATTGATTCTGACGGAGTAATGGAAATATGCTTTGCGGATAGACAACAAAACTATTGGTTTGGCGTTGTATCTGTAAGTGATGTGCCGGATTTTGCCGATGGTTCTGAAACTTGGACGCTCGAACATTCCGGAGTTAATTCGGGCATCCACGCAAGCACTTTATACGATTTGGCGGTAATCGATAATGCAATGTATTTATTCCACTCAGATGGATGGGTTTCAATAGTTGAATACGCCGGCGGATCGTGGAAAGCGCCGGTTAGTTTGGAAGCAAAAGTTCCCGGCGGTAGCTGGAAAGGGGCGCAGGCGGTTGATGTTAACGGTGACGGCGTAAAGGAAATCCTAGTCGGAGGTTGGACGAGCGGAAATAATAATGTCTATCTTCTTGAACCGGATCCATTTGAAGTTTTACGCTCACGCACAATTGCAAATCTTTCTTCGCATATCGGAAGTTTGGGCAGATTTAACGGCAGTACATTCGGAGATATTGATTTAGATAAAAAGATGGACCTAGTTTTCGGCACCCGAGGAGCAACTCCGAACGGCGCTATCCTTAGAATGGAATATCAGAGCGGCGATATTGCAGATTCCTCCAGCTATATTTTTACCGTGATTGATTCGCTAATCTCCGATCTGTCAACGCAAAGATTTGATATAGTAAATATCGCTAACGTTGACGCTGACGATGAGCTTGAAGTTCTTTATACAGACGGCAACCAAACGGGATTGATCCCCATAGTTGTGTTGAAAATCGATATTGCTATAAGCGTTGAAGATTATTTTATTCCCGCTCAGTTTTTCTTAGATCAGAATTACCCTAATCCGTTCAACCCAACTACAACAATTAGGTTTGGATTATCTGAAGAATCCATAGTTGACCTAAGAATATTCGATATTCTGGGAAGAGAAGTTGCGATACTTATCAATAGCGAATTGAAATCCGCAGCGACTTATAATTTGACTTTTAATGCTTCTGATCTAGCAAGCGGAACGTATGTTTATAAATTAAATGTAAACGGAAACTCATTAAGCCGCAAAATGTTGCTTATTAAATAATTTTTATGATTAAAAATTCCCGAAGTCTAATAATAGCAACTTGATCTGCAGACTTCGGGAATTTATATAAATTATCATCGGCGGCATTATCTCTCGATCATAATCTTGAAAACAGAATTAGCCAACATCAGAGTTTTTCAGAATGTACAACTTCCCATTCTTTGGAACTAAATCAGTCTCTCCCTTAAAACCCAATTTGTATAATTTTTTTAAAAGCACGCCCATAAAAAATCCGTGTGTTACAATTAAAATATTTTGGTGTTGGGCGGAAAGTATTTGCTCGATAATTTTATCTGCTCTTGCATTCGATTGTGATCTTGTTTCCAGTAAAGATATTTTGTTATAATACCACGCGACTCTTCCGCCCCAATGCCACACTAATCCCGGTAAAACAATTTCTTTGTTTGTGAAAGCAGGAAGAGGAACTTCATGTAAAAGATCGGTTGTAATTATTTCGTTTTTATAAATCGCTTTTGCAGTTGTAACCGCGCGGGGTAAAGAGCTGCAAAAACATTTTTCCCAATTAATTCCGTTAAGATTTACTTCGTTGGGAATTACCGTAGCAACGTCATAATATTGCATTATCTCATTAAACTGAGAAGTTGAATAAAGTATTTTATCAAACTTCACATCAACCTTAAAATGGCGGACAAAACCCAAAGTCATATTTGCTTCTCCTCTGTCATTTGATGCTATTTTAACAGCAAAAGTTTTCTTGTCGCCGAATAGCCGTCAGCCGAAAGTGTGTAAAAATAAACTCCGCTCGATAAATTTCGATTCAACGATGAATTGAATAGAACTTTGTGATTACCTGCATTCCAAATTCCTTCTGCGAGAGTTGTAATTTCTCTTCCTAATATGTCATGCACTTTAAGAGTTATGTCAGATGCCTGCGGCAGAGAAAATTCAATCGTGGAAATTGGATTGAATGGATTCGGATAGTTCTGCTTAAGGGAAAAAGTTTTCGGCACATTCTCACCTTCTGTTTCAACTGAAACAATTTCATCAAATACAGATGACAATACTGTGGTAAAAAATTCCGCCACGCTTTCCTTCTCCATGAAATAAAGAGGAAAACTCAGCACCAATGATTTATAATCCCTGCCATTATACTGCACGCCCACGGGCATGCCTTTCATACTACCCTGAATTGTAGAGGAATCAAATTCAGATTCGAAAATATAAATATTCGCAGCTTCCTTTGAGGCATATAGCGCTTCAATATTCGCAAGGTGATAGAACGTGTTTGAGCTAACTTTCGTTGTGTCAATTCTAATTGTGTTGTAAAGAGAATTGTTGGATAATGCTGCAATAAACCGCGAGCCCGGAAATTTTTCTGCTTTAGCAATTTTCAAATAATCATAAATAAAATCACCCTCGTTATACTCTATTGGATAAGTATTATTCATGTCAAATGCTTTTGTGGGAATATAACCAGCATAAATAAAATTACCACCCGCCGCTAAGTAAACGGAAAGAGCTTCTTTGAAATTTTTTGCGGCAGTCATATTGTTTATGTCATTTCCATGCCAGATTAGCGTAGAGTACGCTCCAAGATCATTAACAGATATTCCATTCATTTCAACCAAGTCGTAATTGGTGTGCTTAAACTTTTTTAACACTTCATCAAAATAGTCGTCAACTTCTTTGTCGGTTGGTTTGCCTAATGCGCCGGAACCATCGCTTGTTTCGTCAATAACGAGCATCCCGTCAGTGAAAGTAAACGGCAGGGATTTTACCTCAAGAGAAAACAAACTCTCGTTTAATAAGCTGTCTACGGCAGTTATTTTGTAAAAAGAATATTTTCCGACTTCAGCGCTTTCATCAGTATAAACGGTATCAGTTACAAGCGCAGAATTAAACCGAGTGAATTCAGTTTGCGCTCCGACTCTGCGATAAATATTGTAGCCAAGAATATCCGCCTCAAGATTGGGCGACCATTTTACACTAATTTTATGCTTCCCTGGAATTGCCGCAATGTTTAGCGGCGCGCGCGGAATAGAAAGCGGCGTAAAACTTTTTTCTACCAGGATAGATTCGAAGGAGTTGGTATTAATTGCTGAAACCGAAAAATAGTATTTCCGGCTATCGATAAGTTCATCAATTATAATTGAATTATCTGCTGATGTTAAAACTCTGGTGTAATTACCTGAAGTGGTTCCAATGCCGATTTTATATTCAATAATATTTTCGTTCGACAACAAATCCCAGCTTACCCTAACACGTTGTCCATCGCCGAGATCAACTATATTCATATTTTCAACTTTTGGTGGAATTACAATAGCGCTTATTAAAGTTGCCGCAGATCCTTTGATGACCTCTGTGCAGAAAGGCATATTCGTGTTTTCAAATATATCGCTCGCGGAGTGGTAGTAAGGCGTAAAATCTTCCTCTTCAAAGTAAACAGCATTAAATCCGGAATTCCAAAAAGAATAACTATCGGAGCCGCCGCTATTTAATTCGCCAAGAGAAACTTTATTTAACCCCGAAAATCTTTTTGCGGATTCTATTGCCAAATCTCGGAAATCTTCAGACCCTGAATAATAATTAATAGCGAGTCTAGCGTCTTGAACATTATACGGAGAGTAACTAATCATATCATGATTTATCATCAATTTAATATTTTCATTTCGAGATGCGGCTTTGTATGCATAATCTTTACTTCCATAAAGCCCATATTCTTCCGCGCCGAAAGTAATGAATCTTATATTTGAATTTGATTCAAAATTGTTTAAAGCCATTACTCGAGCAATTTCCAAAACTGCCGCTGTCCCGCTGGCGTTATCATCCGCACCGGGCGCATAAACAATTGGATTTGTTCTTGAATACGAATCATGATGTGCGCCAACTATAAAATATTTATCCGATTCTTCGGCGGCTTTTATTGTTGCAATTACGTTGTACTGCCAAGTATTGGAATACTCGAATGAATCAATTTCCACTTCTTCAATGCCGAATTTTAAAAACTGGTTTTGTAACCACTCGGCTATTTCAAATCTATTTTCCGCAAATAAAAACCTTGTCCCGAATGCTTCAAGGCTTTTAACAAATAGCCCTACGCTGTCAATATTAATATCATAAGTGACACTCGTTATAATGCTGTCTAATTTATCGTTGTGTGCTGTTTGAACATAATTTAGTTTTTTAAATATGCGAGGCGTCAATTTTGCTTCAGCAATCCGAAATCCATTTTCGAGGAGAGCTCCCTCATTGTATAAGTCTTTTACAATGGAGACATTGTCTGAATCGAATAAAATACTGTTGCTGCTGAGTTGAAGTTTGGAATATGCTTTTGATTTGTCAATTAGAAAATACTTGTTGTGGTGAGGGTTTTCGTCTATGATGTTAAAATTAATTTTTAGCTGATCAAGCATTTCCATTTTAGTTTGATCTACAACTGTTATTAAAGTTGATTCCGTCTCGTGGAAAATCTTGAGTTTTAAACTTTCCAATTCATCAAGATTCTGAACGTACGTTAAATTAATTGAAACCAAATACCCGGCATTCTGGGCATAGCTGGCAGAATAAAGCGCTGCACAGATGATTAGGAATGCATATTTTTTCATGAAGAACCTTTTTTCATAATTTAGAAATGTGGTTTAGTATAATTACATAACCTGTTTAAACCGATGGCGCAAAATAACTCCTTTTACGATTTATATCGAAAACAATTTATAGTGTGGTCGTTAACCATTCCCACGGCTTGCATGAATGCATAACAAATTGTTGAACCAACAAATTTGAATCCGCGCTTTTTTAAGTCCTTGCTCATTGCATCGGAT
>JAHJTX010000014.1 GCA_018829545.1 Bacteroidota bacterium
AGATTTGAATTACTCGTGGAGCGCTGCAGGCGGCATACTTTCAAAAGATAGTTCAATCGTTGTTTGGACAGCGCCAAATGCAACCGGGAAATACAAGATTACCTGCATTGTAACGGATAATCAGGTCTCGGCGGATACTTCATCTATTATGATTGAAGTTGTAGAATTGATAAATAATTTGCCAAAAATAAACAGCATTAAGGCAAAGCCCCGTAAAATTGATTTGAATTCAACATCAATCATCACCGGCTCGGCTTTTGATGAAGACGGAGATTCATTAAGCTTTTTTTGGAGCTCAAACTTTGGAACGATCAGCGGGACTGATTCAGTAATTATCTGGACAGCGCCGGGAACACCAGGGAATTATTGGATTAAATGTTCAGTCCAAGATATTCATGATGGGAAGGCTGAAGATAGTGTTCAAGTTTCGGTGCGTGATTTTAGTCAAACCCAATCGGGGAATCAAATTCTCTATCTTCCATTTACCGGAAATGCAAATGATTCCAGCGGCAATAGTTTTAATGGAGTAGTCAGCGGGGCGTCATTATTTACAGATAGATTCGGCAACGGCACGAGCGCATATTATTTTGATGGAGTAAACGATAATATTTCCATACCCAATAATTCCTCACTCAATTTTAAAAACGCAATTACTGTTTGTTTTTGGATGAATGTATTTGAATTCTACGACAGGGAAGCATATCCTATTTCTCATGGCAATTGGGAAAACAGATGGAAAATTTCTATCACAAATAAAAGAGTTAGATGGACTGTTAAAACAAGTTCGGGAATAAAAGATATTGATTCAGAAACTGAGCTAATAAAAAATAAATATTATTTTGTGACGTGTATTTATTCCGG
This sequence comes from Bacteroidota bacterium, assembly GCA_018829545.1. Classification (GTDB taxonomy): domain Bacteria; phylum Bacteroidota; class Ignavibacteria; order Ignavibacteriales; family Melioribacteraceae; genus JAHJTX01. The sequence continues at coordinate 862 of JAHJTX010000014.1, forward strand.
TGACGATTACGAAATATATTTGAATGATGAGCTTGATGCGTTTACAATATTCTCCGGAGCGATTAATTCTACTTCATACGCGCTGACTATCGGGCAGGTTCTGCCTGGAAATAATCAGTACAATTTTAAAGGAGTTTTAGACGATATACAAATTTATGATTATGCAGTTTCTTATCCCGAAATACTAAAGTTGTATGATTTCCCTTCATCGGCAAATGTGAATGATACTCCTCAGATTCCGAAGGAGAATTTCTTGAGTCAAAATTATCCGAATCCTTTTAATGCTCAAACAATAATTCGTTATAACATTACGCAGCCGACTTACATAACGATAGAGGTTTACAATTCAATAGGAAATAAAATAAAAACACTGGTGAGTGAGGAGAAGCCAACCGGATACTACTCAGCCTCATGGGACGGCACAAATTCAGCAGGACATCAGGCTGCTTCGGGAGTTTATTTCTGCACAATGAAATTAGACAACGTAATATTTACGCGAAAATTAATTTTGCTTAAGTAACCGGATTTTAGGATCAATGACAATTAAATCAAATAGAAGAATTTTATTCGCTGCTATTTTATTATGCATTCTGCATATTCGTCTATTCAGCCAAACTATGACGGATGAAGAGAGAATCAATTTAAGAGAACAAATTGAAATTAATTTCAAGGGCGACTCCCAAATTGAAGTCGGTGGTCCATACGCTGGAGTTGAGTTTCATCATAGTTCTCCGCTTCCGCAGAGGATAAGTTTTTATTACCCTGTAGCAAATAGTATTGATAATAGCACTGATTATTGGCACAGAGATACGACGCATGTAATGCGCTTTAAAATCAAGGTTAACGATGGCGTTTATTCGGAATTAGGATTACGACCATGGGAATATAAATTAACTCCTTACCGCGTAGATTTTTCAAAAAATGATTCTTTAACCGCCATTAATATTTCTTATGAGTTTTGTAATTCATCTTCAGCCTTTATTGTGAAATATTCGATTAAAAATACATCAAATCTACAGAATAAATATTCATTTCAAACTTCCTTGTCCAATTCATTAAGAACGTGTCACTCATATAAAATTAAGAAAGCGACAACAACAATTTACGATGAGAAAACTTATTCATTCATGAGTGCTTTTGACGATGTAGAAACTCAACACGCCCAAATATTTATTCTTAATACCGGTGAAAAACCAATTGACGCAAGGCAATATTTAAACAATCCTGATAAATCTGATCTTATGCAGTTCTATAAAAAAGTACTAAAGCCAGGTGAGCAATTAGAAATTAAACAAGTAATAGGGAGTACCGCCGCAGAAGAATATGATTCTTTGATTAGTTATTTAACGAATCATGTTGAAGATGAAATAAAGCAATATGAAATAAATTTACTGAAAAATTGTTTTGGCAAAACCGGATTTGTTACTCAAGATGCTGACTTAGATCAAACGTATCGATGGGCTGAAGCGGTGATTTATAGCAATCGGCATTATCTTGACGGGCATATTCTACCAATGCCGTGTCCGGCAGAATATAATTTCTTTTTTACGCACGATATGCTTGTAACGAATTTGGCAAATGTATTTCATGATTTGAAAAGCGTAAAAAACGATTTATTGTTTTTGCTAAAACATAAAAACCTAGACAATATAATTCCCCACGCATACTATTGGAAGGATAGCAATTATGTGACCGAGTATTCCGGATTGGATAATTGGAATCACCTTTGGTTCCTACAATTGTGCGGAACATATCTGCGTCATTCAAATGACTTGGAGCTGCTGGGTAAATTATATCCGCTTATAATGAAAAGTGTTGAAATCACTCTTGATAATCAAAAAGAAGACGGCTTAATGTGGGCAGCCAGACCTGATGGCTGGGATATTGGAAACAGTTACGGACCACGAACATTTATGACCACTTTGGCGATAAAGGGATTAAGAGAATATATCTTCATATCAACGCGTCTCGGGAAAAATCTCGAGGAATTATTTTACTACGAAAATATTTGCGGTAAAATGCAATCACAGCTTGTGAATAAATTATGGAGCGATGAACAGAATTACCTCATAAATTTTTATGAAGACGGAAGTATTGACCGGCATTATTATATTGGATCGCTGTTGGCGGCTCATTTCAATCTGCTGGATAAAGAAAAAATTTCAAGAATAGCTGTTGCAGCAAAGCAGAATTTATTGGATGAAAAAATTGGGATATATAATGTGTTCCCAATGGATTTTCATTTGTTAAAAGAATTCCTAAAATTTCAAGACAATGAAGTGGGCGATCCTTTCCTCTATGCAAATGGAGGAGTTTGGCAGCACGGAAACGCATGGTATACATTAAACTTAGTTGCAGACGGCAGAAAAAATGAAGCGGTTGAATTCATTAAAAAAGTTATGACATTAAAGGGAATCATTAACAGTCCCAACGGTCAACCGGCAATGTATGAATACCGATGCAGCAATTATAATGATGAGTCGAAATATGGGAAAATTGATAAACCTCAATTTTTATGGGCTGCCGGATGGTATAAATATGTTTTATACAATATTTACGCCATTAAAGAAAATGAATGGAATATCAGTTTTTCGCCATACTTAAATCAAAATCAAAACAATATCGCTTTTGATTTAACTCTGAATGGGCAATTAACAAAAGTTAATATTACAGGCGAGGGTAGATTCGTTACGAGAATATTATTTGATAAAGAGGAGCTTCCCACTCTAGTAATTCCCGAGGGAATAACAGGCGTGAAAAATATTAATATCATGATGGGAAAAGTAAATTCTCCATATCTTGCCGAATCTAATTCTACACTTAAGTCTTGCACTATTCATTCCGATTCAATGAGAATAATATTCAAAGCATTCGCAGGGCATGATAGTTACGCAATAATTATTGCAAAAAAAGCGCCAAAAAGCATTTCAGTTGATGGTAAAGAATTGGGAAAAACAGTTAAGGTCAGCAAAAATCAAGTTGCGTTCGAAATAGAGATCCCGTTTATTCATGAATATGAAGCGAGTGAAATAATAATTACTTTTTAAAAAATCTATTTGGACAAAAATCTGTATAAAATAGATTTGAAAAAAAAATAAACATAGGAAAAATAATGGCAGAAGTTATATTGCAAAATGTTTCAAAAACATATGACGGCATAAATAAAGCGGTGCAAAGTGTTGATCTAACTGTAGAAGATAAAGAGTTCGTGATTTTAGTTGGACCTTCGGGCTGCGGAAAATCTACAACACTTAGAATGATTGCCGGACTTGAAGATATAAGCGAGGGAGAAATATTTATTGACAACAAAAAAGTAAATGACGTTCCTCCAAAGGATAGGGACATCGCTATGGTTTTTCAGAATTATGCTTTGTACCCTCATTTGACTGTGTTTGAGAATATGGCATTCGGGCTTAAAATTAGAAAGTATGATAAAAAGGAAATTAAACAGCGTGTTGCTGAAGCTGCAAAAATACTTGATATTGAAAATCTGCTGAATCGAAAACCGAAAGCTCTCTCCGGGGGACAGCGACAACGCGTGGCGGTGGGTAGAGCAATTGTTCGTAAACCAAAAGTATTTCTTTTTGATGAACCGCTGAGTAATCTTGATGCTAAATTGAGAGTGCAGATGAGAACGGAAATATCAAAGCTGCATAAGAAACTGGATGCTACAATGGTTTACGTTACGCATGACCAAACAGAAGCGATGACGATGGGAGATAGAATTGTTGTTATGAAGGATGGATTTGTCCACCAAATTGATTCACCATTAAATTTGTATAATAACCCCGTTAATAAATTTGTAGCTAGTTTTATTGGCAGTCCGTCTATGAATTTTATTGAAGGCGAAATAACCAAACGTGAAAAATTGCTATTTAAGTCTTTGCACAATTCCATTGAATTTAATATCCCGTCAAAATATGCAAGCAGATTTAATTCGATGACCGACTCTAAAGTTATTCTCGGATTTAGACCGGAGGAAATTTCGCTTATCCCGAATGATTTTGAATCTGCAATTACGCTTAATGCGAAGCTCGAAGTAATAGAACCAATGGGCAATGAAATTTTCATTTATTTTACATTAGATAATCAACAGATCACCGGGCGCATCTCGCTCGCAAAAGTGCCCAAAGCGGGAGAGGAAGTTGAGTTGTTCATCAATTCCGAGAATCTTCACTTTTTTGATTCTAAAACTGAATCAAGGCTTACAAGGTCGAATGAATAATAATTTGCCGAAATAATCAATAGGGCGCTCGTTTTTATGAATGCAAATTATTCTCCGAAAGGAAAAATATTATGGGATAGTTGGTTTATCCGGGATAAAAACAAATTCCATGTTTTTTATCTTCAAGCCATTCCAACCAAAGATCCCGAGGAAAGACACAACAGCCGTGTTACCATTGGTCATGCCGTATCTGATGATTTAATAAATTGGAACGAACTTCCGACAGCGTTAGAGCCGGGAGAAAATGATTCTTGGGACAATTTAGCGTTATGGACCGGGAGTGTTATCAAAAAGGATGAAAAGTATTTCATGTTTTATACCGGAAGAAATAGAGGCGAAGATCAGAAATGGATTCAAAAAATTGGTTTAGCGGGTTCCGATGACTTGCTTCAATGGGAAAAAGCAAAGAACAATCCGATATTTGAAGCAGAGCAATATTATTATATCGATAATGAAAAAAACAAATTAGGTAAGATCGGCACATGGCGCGACCCATTTGTTTTTCAAGATCCAAAATCAAAAAAGTATTTTATGACCATCTCGGCGCGAGTTAAAAATAGGGCAAGAGAATATAATGGATGCGTTGCGATTGCAGAATCAAATAATTTAACGGAGTGGAAAATATTACCCCCAATTTTCTCTCCGCAAGTTTACGATGAAATTGAAACCACTCAGGTAATTTTTCACAACGGATTTTATTATTTATTCTTCTCAACTTTTGAAAGCAGCTATGAGCCAAATTTTGCGAAAGAAAAAGATTCATTCGGAGGATTACACTGTTATTATTCAGACAATTTATTTGGGCATTACAAGCCGGTAAACGGCAGCGGAGTTGTCCTTGGGAATGAGGAAGAAATGTACGCAGTAAGATTATTGCATGATAGCGATGATGTTTTTTTTGCGATTGGGTGGCTTAACAAAAGCAAGGTTGATAAATTTATTGGCAAACTGACATTGCCTTTTACGATTACAATAAAAGAAGATAAGGTCTATAGATTGGAATAATATTGCGGGGCTTTTTTCGTTATTGCCAATCAATTGACTTTGCGGCAAACAAATGTTTTTCAGCAGCGGATAATTGTAAAAAAGCAGTAGACTCATTTTATTGAATAAGTCTACCTAACCCGGATAAACCGGAAAAACCAAAACCCAAAATACTCCCGATTATTTTGTCGGGATAAATCACAATCTTCAATCAAAAATCACACTAATCCGGAAAAACCAAGAAACAAATAACAAAACTTGTCCCGATTATTTTG